>CAMFGH010000003.1 GCA_945949875.1 uncultured bacterium | reverse complement strand
GTAGAGCACTTGACTTTTAATCAAGTTGTCCGGGGTTCGAGTCCCCGGTGGCTCAGTAAAAATATAACAGATCCATTGTGAAGCGTAACGCGATCACTGGATAGGATGTGACATCTTCCGAGTATTGGGAGATGTATTTTTTTGCTCGGGGGTATTTTTGGTATCGGGCCGGTAGAAAAACAAAATCCGGGGAAGAAAATCCGGGAAACAGATTCCGGGGAACAGAACCCGGGAAAGGTGCAGGTATGGCAGAAGAAGTGATGATAAAAGAGAATAAGATGGGAACACAGCCACTGAGAAGCCTGCTTCTCTCTATGTCTCTTCCTATTATGATATCCATGATCGTTCAGGCACTTTACAATGTGGTTGACAGTATTTTTGTAGCAATGATAGAAGAGGATGCTCTTACCGCGGTATCACTGGCGTTTCCGGTACAGAACCTGCTCATTGCAGTCAGCGTGGGAACAGCAGTTGGTATCAATGCTCTGCTGGCAAGATATCTGGGAGAAAAGGAGTACGAAAAAGCAAATGCGGTAGCAGAGAACGGTGTGTTTATGGGTATCGTGTGTTATATCCTATTTCTGATCGCCGGACTTACCTGTATCACTCCTTTTTACAGAAGCCAGACCTCCAGTGCGAATATCATTTCCTATGGAGAAGATTATCTGAGCATCATATGTATCGTTTCTATCGGTATATTTATACAGGCTATTTTTGAAAAATTACTGCAGGCTACAGGAAAGACCATTTACACCATGTTTACCCAGGGGACAGGTGCCATTATTAATATTATTCTGGATCCGATTCTGATTTTTGGGCATTTCGGATTCCCCCAAATGGGAGTAAAGGGTGCAGCAGTTGCTACCGTTATCGGACAGTGCATTGCCGGGATTCTTGCAGTGTTTTTGAATCATAAAGTCAATAAAGAAATCAGAATGAGGCTGAAAGGCTTCCGACCAAGTCTTTCTGTTATCAGTCATATTTATATGATTGCTGTTCCCACGATTGTCATGCAGGCAATCGGTTCTGTGATGGTATATGGACTGAATCGTATCCTGATCGTATTCTCGTCTACAGCAACTGCTGTATTCGGAGTGTATTTCAAATTACAGAGTTTCATTTTCATGCCGGTATTTGGCTTGAACAACGGTATGGTTCCGATCGTGGCTTATAATTATGGAGCCGGTAAAAAGGACAGGGTCATCAAAACGATCCGGCTGGCTGCCTTTTATGGCATCGGAATCATGCTGGCGGGTTCTGTTATCATGCATATTTTCCCCAGACAGCTTCTAATGCTGTTTGATGCATCGGATCTGATGCTGCAGATCGGTGTTCCTGCCCTCAGGATCATCAGCCTCTGCTTTGGATTTGCCGGGTATTGTATTGTGATAGGTTCTGCGTTCCAGGCCTTGGGTCATGCATGGTACAGTATGTTTGTATCCATCGCCAGACAGCTTCTGGTATTACTTCCGGTAGCATATCTTCTGGCGCAGACCGGTGTGCTGAATATGGTCTGGTGGTCTTTCCCGATTGCAGAATTTATGTCTGTAGGCATGACCACATTTTTTCTGATTAAGCTGTACCGGAAAGTGATTTCCCATATCGGGGAAGAAAAAGCCGGGGCTTGACAAGATAAAAAAGTGATTGCTATACTACTATAGTCAGTCACATAAGCGGATATGGCGGAATTGGCAGACGCGCCAGATTTAGGTTCTGGTGTCCCCGACGTGCAGGTTCAAGTCCTGTTATCCGCAGTGAAAAGGCAAATCGTTTGATTTGCCTTTTTTGATTCATGCCGATCATATGGTAATCCGTAAGATGAAATCGGGAGAGAATGTTTTAATACAGCGCCGAAGGGGATGCAGAAACTCTCAGGCAAAAGGACTTAGAAACACCCTATGTCATGCTGTTTGCTTTTGCGGCGTTTCTCGGCCCCGGATTGCTGCTTCCGGGAGTACAGATCAATTCATTGGTATCCGTATATGAGGAGGCCTTTGGCGTCGATAAAATCATGGTTGGTATGGTATTCTGGGCTCTGCCATATCCTGGGGCGTAAAAAGAGGTATTTACTCTAATGAAGCCGGTATGGGCTGTGGAGCCATTGTATCTGCAGCAGATGGCAGTCTGATTGTAAATCAGGCTCCGGGTCTGGAATATGGGATCAAGTGGACACAGCATGCATTGGTATCCAGTTATAACGCCTGGTTTGGCAAGCTGCTTGCCATCATTATTGTTCTTTTTGTTTTTACTTCTCTGATGGGCTATTGCTATCAGGCAGAGTCCAATGTCAGATATTTGCTGAAAAACAGCAGGATTGCAGTCTGGGTATGCCGGGGGATTTTTATTGCTGCTTCTTTTTCCGGTGCGCTGATCGATGCAGAAGCCATCTGGACCATTGGTGATACAGGCGCAGGCATCATGGCATGGCTGAATATCATAGCGATTCTCCTGCTGTCTAAAAAAGGTTTCGCACTGCTGAAGGATTATGAAGAACAGTTAAAAGAGGGAAAAGAACCTGTTTTTCGGCTGTTGTTGGTATGGTATTTGCCGGAGAACCCAGTGAAGAGGTGGATTCTTATATCGAACAGAAAATTTCAATCATTACAGGAAGTGCAGTGCTTATCACAGTACTTGCGGTTCTTCTGATTTTGTTTATTGCACTTAAAATCGCAAAAGCAATTGCCGGTGCAGAAGAAGCTGTTGATAATCTGGCCAGCGGTGTATTGACCTATGAAGTAGATCCGAAGATTTTGAAGAGAAAAGACGAGATAGGTGACATGGCGCGAAGCGTAAGCACCTGTACGGAAACGCTCCGGAAGATTGTAGGGGACATTCAGAGATATGCAGATGAAGTTCTGGATTCCGGAGATAAGCTGGAATCTATGGCAAATCAGACCAGTCAGAATGCAACCGATATTACCTCCGCAGTAGAAGATATATCCAAAGGTGCTGTATCACAGGCGCAGGAAATTGAGACAGCTACCATGAATGTAGGAAATATGGGAGAGATGATCAGCGATATTGTTACTCAGATTGAACATCTGAATGAGGCTTCTTCGGAGATGCAGAATGCAGGAACGAAAGCCATGGAAATCATTCAGGAGCTGGGTGAATCCAATGATAAGACAGTGGAAGCTGTTCTCAGTGTTGCAAAGAATGTGGAAGCAACTGACGAATCTGTAAACAGAATCTCTGAAGCAGTAGATCTGATCACAAGCGTGGCATCACAGACCAACCTCCTTTCCCTGAATGCATCCATTGAGGCAGCAAGAGCAGGTGAAGCCGGAAGAGGTTTTGCGGTAGTTGCTTCTGAAATACAGAAGTTATCGGAAGAGTCCAATGCATCAGCTAATCGTATCAGTGAGATCATAAAAGGTCTTGCAGCGGATTCCAGACAGTCCATGAATATGATGGAAGAAGTGAAGAACCGTCTGAACGAGCAGCAGGAAAAAATGGAGGATACCAAGCGGCAGTTTGATGATGTGAATGCCGGTATTGTATCCACCAAGGATGGAGCAGATGCTATCAATGGACAGGCTTATGAATGTGATAGAGCGAGAGGCTCAGTGGTTGATGTAATACAGAATTTATCTGCAATTTCAGAAGAAAATGCAGCATCGACTCAGGAGACCAACGCATCTATGGAAGAACTTAACGCAACCATTGCAATGGTTGCAAGTGCTTCAGAACAGCTGAAATCTCTGGCAGAGGCATTAGAGGAATCTACTAAGTTCTTTAAGATGTAGTGACTATTCAGAGCCATGCAAAATGGCATAGTGATAAGATGCAAATAAAACATAAGGCGACATTTCAGCGTTTAAGGCGTTTTGAAATGTCGTCTTTTTTCTTTCTGCCAGCAGCAGTCAAACATATAGTCGATCACATATGGATCATATATTTTCGTTTTGAAAGCGACTTTTTCTTTTCCACATGGAGAAAAAGAGGTATAATAAGCAGGAATAGCAAAGAAATTGGGAAATGTGTGATAGAGTTGAGAAAACAGAATAGGAAATATAGAAGAAAAAGCACCCTGACAACGACGATCCTGTTTGCAGCAGCGCTGCTGATCGGAGTGGTATCCAGCAGGTGGGAGGATTCATCGGATGCACATGGCAGCGGTCAGGTAAGTCAGGCTGATGTGGATACAACAGATCAAAATCTGGAGGTGCACTTTATAGATATAGGGCAGGGAGACTGTACGCTGATCATGTGTGGCGGGCATGCCATGCTGATCGATGCCGGAGACAATGATAAAGGTACTGCAGTGCAGCTTTATTTGAAAAAGAGGGGAATAGAACGCCTGGATTATTTTGTGATGACTCATCCGGATGCCGACCATATCGGAGGAGCAGATGTAGTGCTTACCAAATTTGATGTGGATACGGTTTTTATGTCCTACTTTGAAAAGGATACAAAGACTTATGAAGATGTGGTTCAGGCACTGGATTATAAAAATATGACCTGGCAGACTCCCGAGCCGGGAGACAGTTATGCCCTTGGAGATGCCTTTTTTACCATAGTTGCTCCAAATGACCTGTATGAAGATGCTAACAATGCATCCATAGCACTTTTGCTACAATATGGAGAAACGAAATTCCTTTTCACCGGAGACTGTGAGGAAGAGGCAGAAAACGATATATTGGAAAATGGAATGGATATTCATGCGGATGTCTATCAGGCCGGACACCATGGAAGTAGGACAGCATCCAGTCAGGATTTCATGGATGCTGTAAAACCGACTTATGCTGTGATAAGCTGTGAAGAGGGGAATGATTATGGTCATCCCCATGCGGAGGTGCTGAATCGCTTGAGACAGATGGGAATAAAGGTGTTTCGAACCGATGAACAGGGCAGTATTGTAGCTGTTTCGGATGGAAAGGATATTTCCTGGAATTGCGCACCTTCCGAAACCTGGCAGACCGGAGAATAGTCAGTCTTGGGCAGAGTTTCTTTGAAAGGACAGAATTCTGATATAGAAACAGAATTCTAATATAGATCAAGCTGAGGTTACAAATAGAAGACAAATAACAGATAAATGACAAAGCATTAACACACAAAAGGAGGAAGACAAACATGACAAAAGAACAGTACAGACGTGCAAACAGGGCGGTATTTCCGGCAATTATTGCCATCATGGGGTATATGGTTTTTATACTGGCGGCGGCAGGAATGGCCACAGGATTTGAAATGACTGTTGTGGTACAGTTGGCATCAGCTTTTGCCGCACTGGTGATTTCCGTATATTTTTATATTGCAAAACCATACACAAAGGTGTGCGGTCTGGCAATGCTGGGGTCTGCCACGGTAGCATATATGGTAACCATGGCTTTTAATGGAGTGGATTTTTGTTCCATGTATGCTATGCCAATCCTACTGGTCAGTGTTGCTTATCTGAATAAGAGAATCGTAAAAGTAGGAAGTATTTGTATTGTGATTGCATTTGTTCTTCGTTTGATCATTAGATCAGTTTCCGGGACTGCAGATGTAACCAATTTAATTGTAAGTGGTCTGATTCTTTTGCTTGCTATTTTTGCGGCATCCAAATTAGTGAATATTATCCTGATCTTCCACGAAGAAAACCTTGCCGGTATCCGGGAAGGAATCGAGAAGCAGAAACAAACAGGGGAGCTTATGCAGCAGACTGCGGAACAGCTGGTGCAGCATTTTGAAGTGGCAAATGGTTCTGCCATGGAACTGAAGGATGCAGTAAACAGTAATCATATTTCTATGATGGATATTGCGCAAAGTACAGAAAGTACAGCAGAATCCATACAGAACCAGGCAGAAATGTGTGCCAACATTCAGGAATATGTGGAAAAAGCGGAGAGTGCCACAAAGCAGATGATTCAGGCTTCTTCTGCGGCGAAGGGTGTCGTAGAAGAAGGCGTGACCTTGATCAATGATTTAAAAGAACAGGCTGATATCGTAGCACAGAACAGCGTTGTGACAGTGGATGTAACGCAAAAGCTGACCGAACGTATTGAAGAGGTGCGGAATTTTATCGGAATCATTCTCGGTATTTCCGGACAGACAAATCTGCTTGCTTTAAATGCTTCCATTGAGGCAGCCAGAGCCGGAGAGGCCGGAAGAGGTTTTGCGGTTGTTGCAGATGAAATCCGCCAGCTTTCAGAGCAGACAAAGGATGCATCCAACCGGATTACCAATATCATCGGGGAATTGAATATCGATGCAGAACGTGCAATACAAAGCGTACATGAATCGGTAGAGTCCTCACAAAAACAGAATACCATGATCGATGATACCCAGAATAAGTTTATGCAGATTGATAAAGATGTGGTAAAACTGACGGAAGCTGTTGCCGGAACCGAGAAAGTGATGGAGGATATCATTCATGCAACAGGAATCATTTCTGAGAATATCACCCAGCTTTCCGCAACCAGCGAAGAGGTATCGGCTTCTTCTGCACAGGGAGAGACTGTTTCAGCCGGCGCAGTAAGCGTAGTAGAGTCCTTTATGGAAGAACTGAATTCCATTTATGCATTGGCAGAAAAACTGAAAAAAATTTGACGTTTTTTGAGTGAAAACAATCAGATAAAACAGCCGGGGAGAAGTTAAAAAGATAAAAAACAGACAGGAGATTTTATAATGGACAATTACAGTATGGGAACAAAGTGTGTACAGGCGGGTTACAGACCCGGGAATGGGGAGCCGAGACAGGTTCCCATCATTCAGAGTACCACATTTAAATATGCTACCAGCGAAGACATGGGAAAGCTCTTTGATTTAGAGGCAGAAGGATATTTTTATTCCAGACTGCAGAATCCCACCAATGATATTGTGGCGAAAAAAATCTGTGAACTGGAAGGCGGCAGCGCAGCAATGCTTACCTCATCCGGTCAGGCCGCAAACTTTTATGCAGTATTCAATATTGCAACCTGTGGTGACCACGTGGTGGCATCCAATTCCATTTATGGTGGAACCTACAATTTGTTTGCAGTGACCATGAAAAAAATGGGCGTGGAATTTACGTTTGTTAATCCGGACTGTAGTGAAGAAGAATTACAGGCAGCATTTAAACCGAATACAAAAGCGGTATTTGGAGAAACCATTGCCAATCCGGCATTAACTGTACTGGATATTGAAAAATTTGCAAAAGCAGCCCATGCCCACGGGGTACCCCTGATCGTGGATAATACTTTTGCCACACCGGTAAACTGCAGGCCTATCGAGTGGGGAGCAGATATTGTAACTCATTCCACCACAAAGTACATGGACGGGCATGGTGCCGGTCTGGGTGGCTGTATCGTGGATGGTGGCAAATTTGACTGGATGGCCCATGCAGATAAATTCCCCGGACTTTGTACACCGGATGACAGTTATCATGGTATCACTTACGCAGAAAAATTCGGCATGGGCGGAGCCTTCATTACAAAGGCAACTGCGCAGCTTATGAGAGACTTTGGATCCATACAGTCTCCCCAGAATGCGTTTATGTTGAATAATGGGCTGGAAAGTCTCCATGTTCGAATGAAAAGACATTGTGAGAACGGACAGGCTGTTGCAGAATTTTTGCAGCAGCATGAAAAAATCGCCTATGTTAATTATTGTGGTCTGGAAGGTGACAAATATCATGCTCTGGCAGAAAAATACCTTCCAAATGGCTCCTGCGGCGTTGTGAGCTTTGGCGTAAAAGGCGGAAGGAAAGCGGCTGAAGCCTTTATGAAACATATGAATATCGGCGCCATTGAAACCCATGTGGCAGATGCCAGAACCTGTTGTCTGCATCCTGCAAGTGCAACCCACAGACAGATGAGTGATGCAGAATTAGAGGCATGTGGTGTATATCCGGATCTGGTCAGATATTCCTGTGGTCTGGAGGATGCGGAGGATTTGATCGCAGATATTGCTCAGGCTCTGGATCAGGTAACCACATGAGCCAAAGGAAGGCAGTGTAGCGGTGTTTTGCAATGAGGTTCTGAATCGTTATCAGATTTTAATAATCACCCCGCAGCCGATTTTTTCACCGGACATTCCGGATGGCTGGGAGGAAAAATCATCTTTGTGGCCATGGATGACGATGGATCGTCCCATGATATCTTCTATAGACAACCGGGTATCATAAAAGGCCATCCAGGCATACCCATGACCGGATAAGAGCGGAGGAAAGTCTCCTGCATGCTCCGGGTGAGGAAGAGCTTTCGGATTAAAATGATCACCGGTCTGATCAAAAGGAATCTGGCAGTCGCCATTCTGATGCAGGTGCATTCCGAAAAAACCGGAATGGTTAGGCAGGTCCTGATCCGGAAGATAGAAAACTTCAACCTGTATCAGAACACCACCCATGGGAGTGGGAGAGAAGATGGCAGTCCCATGAAGCAGGGGATTATTTTCATTTCCACGTATTTCTACCATGAGAACAGGCTGCTGGACGTCTAAAATGTTGGTAAGGGGTATCATTCTTCTTTTCATAATCTTCTTTCTGAATCGTTGCGTCTGTTTTAATTTAGTGTATGACGGAAAACAGAAACGGTGTATGGCGCAGAAAAGGGAAAATCATATTAAAGTCCTTGACAGAAGGAGTTCTATTTAGTATTATCAATTTCGTAGAAAACGTTTTCCAGAAAGGCCGGAAAAGTCCGGCCTTATTATATCCCATAAATAGAAAACGTTTTCCATACAAAGGGAAAGGATAGGAATGGAAAATGGTTTCCATCAAAGATGTTGCAAAGCACGCCGGTGTAGCAATCTCTACTGTATCCAAGGTAGTGAATGGATACTCCGGTGTCAGTGAAGCCACCAAAGCCAAAGTGCAGGAGGCAATCCGAGAATTAAACTTTGTACCCAATTCCATTGCAGCAGCGTTATCTTCCAAAAAAGCCGGACGGATCGCACTCCTTCTCAATATGAATATGCATACCACTGCCATAGATGAGATGGATATGCAGTATTTATCAGGAGGCATTCATAAGGCACAGGAACAGCATTTAGATCTGGTCACTGTATTTTTTTCCATGATACAGGATAAAACAGTGGAAGAGATCATACAGCGTTTTAAAGCACAGAACATCGAAGGAATTATCCTGTATGGCCTGTCGAAAAAGGATAAGGTGCTGTGGCAGCTGGTGGAATCGGAAGAGTTTAAAATCGTACTGGTAGATGTACCTTATACTGCAGAGCATACCTCCTCTGTGGGGGTAGACCACAAACAGGCCCAAATGGATGTGGCACAGCGTACCATACTGGAAAACAAAGGAAAGAAAATACTCTATATTGCCGGGGACAGAAATTCTTATGCGGCTGAGGCAAAGCTTCAGGGCATGGAAGAACTGGTAGAAAAAAAGGGCTATCAGATGCTGGTACGGTATGGCGATTTCAGTGAGCGAAAAGCACGGAATATTACGTTCCAATATGCAAAGAATAAGGATGTTATTGTGTGTGGTTCCGATTTAATGGCCATTGGCGCTATGAGGGCACTGATTGAAATGGATATTTTCCGGCCGGTATGTGGATTTGACGGTCTGATTCTGATGGGATATGCAGGAAAGCAGATGAATACCATCCGCCAGGATTTTGCAGCAGTATCTGCTGCGGCAGTGGAAGAAATGCAGTATTTGCTTCAAGGTGGAAAGGGGCGATGTGTAACGCTGCCCCATAAAATAGAACGAATGAAATATTTAGACATTATTTGTTAGGAGGAAAATGAGAATGGCACAATCACAGATGCAGAGAGATGTATTAGAGCTGAACATGGAAGATCAGTTAAACAAAATCGCAGGCAAAAAGTATGGGAAAACAATGGAATCCTGTACCGACAATGAATTATATTATGTAATTCTGGATTATACAAAAGAGTTGACAGCTGTGTCAGAAACACTGGAGGGAGAAAAGAAGTTATATTATATCTCAGCAGAATTTCTGATTGGTAAATTATTATCCAACAACCTGATCAATCTGGGGATTTATTCCGAAATGGAAAAAATACTGGCTGCACACGGAAAACAGCTTTCCAAAATCGAGGAGATAGAACCGGAACCATCTCTGGGAAATGGTGGTCTTGGACGTCTGGCAGCATGCTTTTTGGATTCCATTGCAACACTTGGTCTTCCGGGAGATGGTATTGGTCTGAATTATCATTTTGGTCTGTTCAAACAGGTGTTTACGGACCTTCTGCAGGATGCTCAGCCCAATGAATGGATGGAAGAGGATTCCTGGCTCCATAAAACAAATACAACTTTTGATATTACCTTTGGTGATCGTAAAGTAAAATCCCGTTTATATGATATTGATGTAGTAGGTTATGAGGGTGGTATTAACAAGCTTCATTTATTTGATATTGAGTCGGTGGATGAAAGCATCGTAAAAGAGGGTATCAGCTTCGACAAAGAAGAAATCGAAAAGAACCTGACCCTGTTCTTATATCCGGATGATTCGGATGAGGCTGGTAATCTGCTTCGTATTTATCAGCAGTATTTTATGGTCAGCAATGCAGCTCAGCTGATTTTGCAGGAGATGAAAGAGAAGAAGTTTGATCTTCGTAAACTGTATGATCATTGCGTTATCCAGATCAACGATACCCATCCGACCATGGTTATTCCGGAACTGATTCGTATCCTGGTAGAAGATAAGGCATTTACCATGGATGATGCGATCGATGTAGTCAGCAAAACCTGTGCTTATACCAACCATACCATTCTGGCAGAAGCTTTGGAAAAATGGCCATTAGAATATCTGGAAAAGGTAGTTCCACAGCTGGTTCATATCATCAAAGAGCTGGATAAGAGAGTCCGTGAAAAATATCCGGACAATGAAAAGGTACAGATCATCGATGAGAATGACCGTGTGCACATGGCTCATATTGATATTCATTATGGATTCTCCATCAATGGTGTTGCAGCCATTCATACAGAGATTCTGAAAGATACGGAACTGAATCATTTTTACAAGATTTATCCGGAAAAATTCAATAACAAGACAAACGGTATTACCTTCCGTAGATGGCTTTTGTCCTGTAACAGAGAGCTGGCATCTTATATCAGCAGCCTGATTGGTGACGGATACAAAAAGAATGCAGCGGAACTGGAAAAATTATTGAACTATATAGATGATGAAGAAGTTCTGGATAAAATCGTTGCAATTAAAAAGGATAAGAAGCAGGAACTGATCGATTATGTGAAGGAGGCAGAAGGCGTTACCTTAAACCCGGATTCCATCTTTGATATTCAGGTGAAGAGACTTCATGAGTACAAACGTCAGCAGATGAATGCACTCTATATCATCCATAAATATCTGGAAATCAAAGCCGGTAAGAAACCGTCTACTCCACTTACTTTCATTTTTGGTGCAAAAGCAGCCCCGGCCTATGTGATTGCAAGAGATATTATCCACCTGCTTCTGGTTCTGCAGGAGATTGTAAATAATGATCCGGATGTAAGCCCGTATATGACAGTGCTGATGGTGGAAAACTACAATGTAAGCTATGCAGAAAAAATCATTCCTGCATGTGATGTTTCTGAGCAGATTTCCCTGGCTTCCAAAGAAGCATCCGGTACCGGCAATATGAAATTTATGTTAAACGGTGCAGTGACACTGGGTACTGCTGATGGCGCAAATGTAGAAATCCACGATCTGGTTGGCGATGATAATATTTATGTCTTTGGTGCAGATTCCGATACCGTCATTGAGCATTATGCAAAAGCAGATTATGTATCGAAGGACTTCTATGAAAACAGCAAAGTCATCAAAGAGGCGGTTGATTTCATCATCGGCAAGCAGGCAATGGCAGTGGGACACAAAGAGAATCTGGAAAGACTCTACAAAGAATTAGTAGGAAAAGACTGGTTTATGACCCTTCTGGATCTGGAAGATTATATCAAAGTGAAAGACCAGATGTTTGAAGATTATAAAGATCAGGCAAAATGGAAACGTATGATGCTGACCAACATCGCCAAAGCAGGTTTCTTCTCATCTGACAGAACCATTGAAGAATATAACAGGGATATCTGGCACCTGAAAAAGGAAATGTAATAGTAAAATATGTTTTTGTAAGGAAAAGTTCGTGTCCTCAGGCACGAACTTTTCTTTGCAAAAGACGCATAACAGGATAGAATAATATAGACTATCAGAAATCCGGGACTTCTGATAAAATAGCAATATTACATGAAAAAGACTTTGAATTTGCGGATGACAACATTGTCGGTGGGCGAGATGGATTCGTAAAGGCGTTATACAAAGAAAAGGGAGCTGAAAAACATCAAATGAATTTACTTTTGTTTTTTAAAATTTTAGGAACAGAATTTATTGCAGAGATGGGGGACAAGACCCAGCTGATGCTGGTTGCCATGACTTCCAAATATAAGCTGAGAGATATCATTTTAGGCACTGCAGTGGCCATACTGGTATTAAACGGAATGGCAGTTCTGGCGGGGGGACTGGTCAGTGAATTGATTCCTACCTGGCTGATTCGTCTGATCGCGGCCTTTGCCTTCTTATACTTTGCATTATCTTCCTTAAAAAAGGAGGATGAGGAAGAAGAGAAAGTGACCCAAAAAGGAAGCAGGTTTGCTCCGCTTACTGTGTTCTCCACCTTTTTTGTGGCAGAACTGGGAGATAAGACACAGCTTACAGCAATCACCTTTGGGGCTAATGAAGGTTTACAGGTAGCAGTCATTGTATGGCTTGCCTGCTCCATCGGTCTGTTTGCAGCAGACATCATCGGTATGCTGATCGGGTACTTTTTGCAGAGTAAAACACCGGAGGGATTTTTAAATACAGTGGCATTTTTCATTTTTGCATTCTTCGGAATCATCACCCTGCGCCAGGGACTGATTCTTCTCCTGACAGAGACAAGCCCACTGGTATTTCCGGTTACTATGGGGATTGCAGTTTTATTTATTATGGCAAGTATTTTTCTGTTTGTGAAGAATAAAAAATAAGGATTATTTGATATCGGGGTTGCCACGTGATTGTGGGACCCTTTTCATTATCTATGTCTTTTGTTCGTTGTGAGTTACTGTATGTGAGAATATTCCTATATACATACAGTAATGCAAAGGGAGGAGAGAAGAAAGATTACTGTATGAATAAATTCCCTCTTCCAAAAACAGTAATGCCCCCAAAAGAGAAGAAATGTGTTACGGCATGAAGTTCAATTATCTTTACAATGCAGTAATGTGCGGAGAAATGAACAAAGGTTACTGCATGAATATTCTTTTTTCGATGTAAGTAGTAACGAAACGCAAGGAAGTTACAATTGTACATTCTGGCTAAAACAGATAATTTCATTTTGAGTATAATTCACAAAAATGGGAAAAAAGGCTTACAAAAATAGAAAATGGGGTTGCCAAATTGTAAGTCCGGTGTTATAGTAAAGCCATGTTCGGAAACGTTACCGATAACGATACCGAGAGCGATACCGATAACGGTACCGGAAGCGTTGAAGAGAGCGTTACCGAAAACGGTACCGGCAAAGGGAAACAAGAAAAGGGGAATTACACCTATAAAGAAAAATGACTCTGCCGGATGAAACAATTCATTTGAATCAGAAAAGGAGAAACTCATTATGAAAAAGAAACTTTTAAGCGCATTACTTAGCGTAGCAATGGTTTCCACACTGCTTGTTGGCTGTGGCAGCAAAGCAGAAGAAGCACCGGCTGCAGAAACAGAAACAGCAGCTCCGGAAGTGGACGAGGAAACTGAAGCAGCTGCTGCAGAAGAAGCAGCAGAGAAATCCGGAGAAGGTTCCGTTTACTACTTAAACTTCAAACCGGAACAGGCTGAACAGTGGGAAGCACTGGCTGAAGAATATACAGAACTTACAGGAGTACCTGTAGTTGTTTCTACAGCAGCTAGTAACTCATATGAATCTACATTAAAATCTGAAATCGCTAAAACAGAAGCTCCTACCTTATTCCAGGTTAACGGTCCGGTTGGTTTAGCTACATGGAAAGATTACTGCTACGATCTGAAAGATACAGCACTTTATGAAAACTTAAAGAGTGATGACTTCGCATTGATCGAAGATGGTGCAGTAAAAGGTATCGCATACGTTATCGAAACATATGGTATCATCTACAACAAGACATTACTTGCTGACTACTGTGCACTGGATGGAGCAGTGATTTCCGACGCTTCTGAAATCAATAACTTCGATACCTTAAAAGCGGTAGCTGATGATATTCAGGCCAGAAAAGATGAACTTGGTGTGGAAGGTGCATTCACATCTGCAGGTATGGATTCTTCTTCCGACTGGAGATTTAAAACACACCTTGCAAACCTTCCAATCTACTATGAATACAAAGACAAAGGTATTGGTTCCACAGATGCGATCGAAGGTACATACCTTGACAACTACAAACAGATCTGGGATCTGTACATTACAGATGCTACCTGTGACAGCAAACTTCTTTCTTCCAAGAAAGGTGATGATGCTGTAGCTGAATTCTGTAACGGTGATGCAGTATTCTATCAGAATGGTACATGGGCATATGGTGATATCCAGAATGACGGTTCCTTAGCAGATGATGAACTTGGCATGCTTCCAATTTACATCGGTGCTGAAGGAGAAGAAAACCAGGGTCTTTGTACAGGTTCTGAAAACTACTGGTGTGTAAATGCAAAGGCTTCTGAAGATGATATCAATGCAACCATCGCATTCCTGGAATGGGTAATCACATCTGATACAGGACGTAACGCAATGGCTAACGAAATGGGCTTTGTAACACCATTCAAGACATTTGATGATGGCTATACAGCAAGCAATCCACTGATTCAGGCAGCTGATGAATATATCGCAGCAGGTAAGACAGCAGTTTCATGGAACTTCGCTACCATTCCTTCTGAAACATGGAAAGACAACGTAGGTTCCGCACTTCTGGAATACGCTCAGGGAACAGGCGACTGGAGTGCAGTTGAAACAGCTTTTGTTGATGGCTGGGCAAAAGAATACGCAGCAGCAAATAATTAATTTGAAAAAAGATAAGTTTTTGAAGTAATAAATGATACAATATGAGGTGAGCGAATGTTCGCGGATATTCGTTCACCTCTTTTGCGTAAAAACACATCCGGTTTTTATCCGGTAAGAAAGGATTGGCATATGGAAAAAGCAATTAAGAAATATTTCCCTGTTTTTGCTCTGCCAACATTGGTAGCGTTTGCAGTATTTTTCATTGTTCCGTTTGTGGTTGGTATCTACCTCTCCTTTTGTGAGTTTACCACGATCACAGATGCACACTTTGTCGGACTGGACAATTATATTAAGTTTATGCATGATGAAACCTTTATTCATGCGTTGTGGTATACAGCATTGTTCACGATCGTAACCGTGGTTACGATTAATGTGATTGCTTTTACAATTGCCATGCTCCTTACAAAGGGAATTAAGGGAACAAATGCATTCCGTACGGTTTTCTTTATGCCAAACCTGATTGGTGGTATCGTACTTGGTTATATCTGGCAGCTGATCTTTAACGGTATTCTGCTTCGGCTTAATCTGACACTTACATACTCTTCCACCATTGGTTTCTGGGGTATGGTAATCTTAATGAACTGGCAGCAGATCGGTTATATGATGATCATTTATATTGCCGGTATTCAGAATATCCCGCCGGAACTGATCGAAGCGGCAAAAATTGACGGCGCATCCAGCAGGCAGATTCTTCGAAATGTGACACTGCCAATGGTAATGCCTTCCATTACAATCTGTAGCTTTTTAACATTGACCAACTCATTTAAACTTTATGACCAGAACCTGGCGTTGACAGCCGGTGAGCCATCTAACAAGTCAGAACTTCTGGCACTGAATATTACCAACACATTCTATGGCAGAAATGGATGGGAAGGTGTAGGTCAGGCTAAGGCAGTTGTATTCTTTATCTTAGTTGCGATCATTGCTCTGGTTCAGCTTAGAGCAACAAGAACAAAGGAGGTGCAGCAGTAATGGCAAAAGATAGTAATGTAAGTGCAGTCAGAAAAGCGAAAAATGGTACACCGCTTACCATCTTTTTTACCCTTCTTTCCATCGTTTGGGTTTCACCGATCTTTATCGTGCTGATCAACTCTTTTAAGAAGAAGACATTTATCAATAAAGAACCATTTAAACTGGCATCTTCCGTAGGATCCAAGGGTGGTTCTGCACTGGAACAGTTTTTCTTTACCAGTAAAAAATCCTTTGTTCACTGGGATAACTATATTGGTGGTATTGAAAAGATTGATTTCTTCAAGGCATTTGGTTATTCTCTTTTCATTACCGTAGCTTCTGTACTGGTTATCATCATCTGCACATCCATGTGTGGCTGGTATATCACCAGAGTAAAAACAAAATTTACAGCAGGGGTTTACTATCTTTGCGTATTCTCCATGATCATTCCATTTCAGATGGTAATGTTCAGTTTATCAAAGGTAGCGGATATGTTAGGGTTTGATAATCCTCTGGGTATCATCCTGGTATATCTGGGATTCGGCGCCGGTCTTGCGGTTTTCATGTTCTGTGGTTTTGTAAAAGCGATTCCGCTGGAAATCGAAGAGGCCGCCATGATAGATGGATGTAATCCGATTCAGACATTCTTCAAAATTGTCCTTCCGATTTTGAAACCAACCTGCATTACGGTAGCAATCTTACAGGCAATGTGGATCTGGAATGACTATCTGCTTCCTTACCTGGTTTTGGATATCAAAAAGTACAAAACCATTCCGATTGCAATTCAGTACTTAAAAGGCGGTTATGGCTCCGTTGATATGGGTGCCATGATGGCAATGCTGGTACTTGCGATTATTCCGATCATTATTTTCTACGCAGTATGTCAGAAATATATCATCGAAGGTGTTGTTGCAGGTGCAGTAAAGGGTTAAAGTTACTATGACAATGGAAAGGTTAGTTAGAGATGAGAAGAAGTGGAGTTTTATTGCCGATCGCAAGTATTCCCTCCAAATATGGGATTGGAACATTTTCCAAAGAATGTTATGAATTTGTAGACTTTTTAAAAGAGGCCGGACAGACATTGTGGCAGATTCTGCCCTTAGGACCTACCGGTTACGCAGATTCCCCTTATCAGTCCTTTTCTACCTTTGCAGGAAATCCTTATTTTATCGATTTGGAGCAATTGATCGAAAAAGGGTGGCTTACCGAGGAAGAGTGTGAAGCATCAGATTATGGCGATAATGAAAGATATATTGATTATGAAAAAATATATTTCAGCAGATTCAAGATCCTGAGAACAGCTTATGAAAGAAGCGGTATTGCAGAGGATCCGGAATTTACAGCATTTTGTGAAGAAAATGCAGCATGGCTGGATGATTATGCACTGTATATGGCAGTAAAGAATTCTTTTGGTGGAAAGAGCTGGACGGAGTGGGATACGGATATTAAAATGAGACAGCCTCAGGCCATGAAGGCTTATCAGGAAAAATATGCAGAGGAAGTCACTTTTTACAAATTCCAGCAGTTCTGCTTCAGTAAGCAGTGGTTTGCACTGAAAAAATATGCCAACGAACAGGGAATCCGTATTGTAGGAGATATTCCGATTTATGTGGCATTTGACTCAGCAGATACCTGGTCAGCACCCCAGCTTTTCCAGCTGGATCAGGACAATGTTCCATTAGGAGTGGCAGGCTGTCCTCCGGATGCTTTTTCTGCAACCGGTCAGCTTTGGGGAAATCCCCTTTACAAGTGGGAATATCACAAAGAAACCGGATATGAATGGTGGATGCGTCGTATTGCCCACTGCTACAAATTGTATGATATTGTCCGGATCGATCATTTCAGAGGATTTGACGAATACTATTCCATTCCTTATGGAGATCCTACTGCAGAGAACGGTCACTGGGAAAAAGGACCGGGGTATGAAATCTTTCAGGTAATGAAGGAAAAAGTGGGAAATAAAGAAGTCATTGCAGAGGATCTGGGATTTTTAACCCCGTCTGTATTAAAGCTGGTGAAAAAGACCGGCTATCCGGGTATGAAGGTTCTTCTCTTTGCTTTTGATTCCAGAGAACCCAGTGATTATCTGCCACACAATTATTTACATAACAGTGTGGTATACACCGGTACCCACGATAATGATACCATTGAAGGGTGGCTGGAGTCTGCAAGTCGTGCGGATGTATCCTTCGCCATGAAATATGTGGGGGTAAAACGTAGAAAAGATTTCAGATGGGCACTTCTCAGAACAGCCCTGGCATCTACTGCGGATACGGTGGTTATTCCGATTCAGGATTATCTGGGATATAATAATGAAGCTCGTATTAATAAACCATCTACCATTGGAACCAACTGGAAATGGAGATTATGTAAGGGTGATATACCGAAAGACCTTGCAGAAAAGATGAATATGATGGTAAAATTATACGGACGCAAAAAAAGGTAATATTATGTCAATAAAAGTCAACGATTCGATTTTATTGATAAAAGAAAGTGATAGATCGGAAATAGCTTAAGCTAAGGAAAAAAGTATGTCAGAGATAACGATTAAGGATATTGCAAAATTATGTGGTGTCGGAGTGAGTACGGTATCCAGAGCACTGAATAATCATCCGGATATCAATCCGGAAACGAAGGAAATGATTCTTCAGGTGATCAAGGAGAATGGCTTTGTTCCCAACAACAGTGCAAGAAACTTAAAAAGAGTAGAAGCGAATAGTGTTGCGGTGCTGGTGAAAGGTATTACCAATCCTTTCTTTACCGATATGATCGAAGTCATTGAGGCTGAAATTGAAAAAAGAGGGTATTCCATGGTGCTGCACCATGTAGAATCCCGTGAAGACGAAGTAGATGTGGCATTGGAGCTGGTAAAAGAAAAAAGACTTCGCGGCATCATCTTCCTGGGTGGCGAATTTGCACACTCAGAAGAAAAACTCAGATTGTTATCCGTACCTTTTGTCTTCAGTACAGCGGGTACACAGCCGGAAAAATTAAATGAAAAAATCTACTCCAGTATTTCTGTAGACGATAAAACGGAAAGCAGCAAGGTTGTTAATTTCTTATTCGATATTGGACATAAAGACATTGCCATTATTACTGCAAAATCAGAAGACCGAAGCGTTGGAAAACTGCGTCTGGACGGATACCGGGAAGCTTATATGCAGCATGGAAGAAAAGTGGAGGAGAATCTGATCTGTGCCCTGCATGAAGGGGAGCAGTATGAACAGTTCTCCATGGAAAATGGTTACGTGGTGACCAAAGAGCTTCTGGCAAGAGGAACAAAATTCACTGCTATTTTTGCCATTTCTGACGTGCTTGCAATCGGTGCCTGCCGGGCACTTCGGGAGGCGGGAATCAGGGTACCTCAGGATGTTTCCGTAATCGGTTACGATGGAATTGCACTGGGAGATTATTACAATCCCAGACTAACCACCTTAAAGCAGCCCACCAAGGATATGGCATTAGCAACAGCAAATCTGCTGTTTGATGTTATGACAGGAAAGAAAGCACATCAGCACCTGGTTTTCCCGGGAGAACTTATCATCCGGGAATCCACCAAAGCGGTAAATGGCTGATGCTTTATTTGTTGAGGATTTGCAAAACTTTTTTGCTGTTCATACGATTAAGAAGCTATTTTATCAAATATTACAATTTAGATTATTCTTCGTGACATATTGGAATTGTGATAGGCAGGATCCGTCGTTACATCCTCCGAAAACCAGTCCGGCATCCGGAAAGCAAGGGCAGATTCTTCATTTGGAAATTCTACCTCAGCCAGCATAAGCGGTGCAAAGGGCGGTGCAAACTGGTCCAGTTCTATGACCAGAGATTCCCCATTTAAAAGCGCGGCACATTCCGAATTGATATCTTTTTCTGCTAAAGGAATCAGATAACGCTTTTTGGAGATGATATTACCATCCGCCTTTTGAACCAGATGATCATAAGCTTCTTTATTTAATGGGAGATTATATTCTTCTCTGGTCATCAGACCTTTTCCCTTGTAAGTCATATAATATTCATCATCCTGCCTGCGGACTCTGACTACCGGATCCGTACATAAATAGCCCTGTTCAATGATATGATACTGACAGGAGTTCAGATCAAATGGGATTTTTTTTAATAAAAATTTGCGTTCGATTTCCATGGGAATGCCTTTCCGAATTTCATTACTTCTTTCTTTTCAGTATATCACTTTTGCACATCATTTTATCCTACGATTTTCGCATTTCATTGAGGATGGAAAGAAAACTATCTTCCTTCAGCATGGCAATCCCCTGTGATTCATCACCTAAGATAATCAGGTTATCCCCGGGGCTAATCTGAAACAGCTTTCTTGCCTTTGCTGGGATTACGATCTGTCCTTTATCCCCCACTTTTACCATGCCAAACATGTGCTTTCCTTTGGGTGGGACATAGAGACCATATTCGGAGTTTTCGTAATTTACTAAATCATCTAAAGTGACCCCAAAGACATCAGCAATGGCTTTACATTTTTCAATATCGGGAACAGACTCTCCGGTTTCATATTTGGATAAAGTCTGACGACTGATGCCTAACTTTTCTGCCAGTTCTTCCTGGGATAAATGATTTAGTTTTCGTAGGGAAATCAGATTATCTTTAAACATTGTTTTTCTCCTTTTTCATGCCAAGAACACACCACCTGATGATGGGAATCCTTGAAATGATTTCATTCAGTAAGAGGCCTCCACCGAAAGCGGCAATAGCTGATAACAGGTAAATGAGCAGTGGATGCGTATTGGTGAACCAGGTCAATGCATAGGCAGCGGCTGATAAGGTGGTATAGTGGAACACGTACAGTCCAAAACCGGACTTTGCCATATACCTGGTAAAAGCATTGGCTTTATCCCAGTATTTTTTTCCACATCCAAGTATTGTAAGGCATGCATACCATCCATAGCAAATGGCAAGTGGAGTGTTGACTCCTGGAGTCGAAGCATAATCGGTACCCCAAAAGCAGGTCAGATATGTGATACCTAACAGGATAGCCGGAATAAGAAGTAGCATACTGTATTTTTCCAGAATGCCAATCACAGCATCATGAGAGAATACATAATACCCCAGTAAAAAGCAAAAAATATAAATACCAAAACGATAGACGCTAATCACAGGCATATTCAGGATTTGTGCAGAAATCCAAACCGGAATAACCAGCAGCAATAAAATCGGTAAATTTACTTTTGAGCATAAGGTATACAACCTGTCCTTTTCTATGCGTCGTACCAGTAAGAGAATCAGGGAGCATATCCACATAACCTGGATGGTCCAAAGCACACCGGTTCCGGTTACTGCTAAGATGAGGTACATGACAATTCCGGGAACTTGACCTGTAAGTGGTGTAAGAGCGTTACTGATCGTCATGTTAAGAAAGCCCTGAATCCAGCCAAATACCAGTAGACCAATTGTACTGGGAACCAGAAGTTTTCTGGTTCTTGCTTTAAAATATTCTTTGCCACTATGATGCTCCAGATAGAACCTGGAACACATACCGCTGATGAGAAACAAAATCACCATAAACCATGGATAGAGCAGATATTGTATGCCATCCTGATAACGAATGGTGGTAATAGGCCCAATGACACCTGCTGTCAGGATTCCGTTAAACATGTAAATAACATGATAAATAACGACCAAAATGATTGTTCCGAATCGGATATTGTCTAAATAATATTTTCTCATACAAATGCTCCCTTATAAAATATGGTTTAGACCCCTTCTAAAATATGGCTGATACCTTAAAAAACGACATATTCTGGTTGACGAAGCAAATCTTTGTGTTACAGATCATACTTTTCTGAAAATTCCAACTTTTGCCATGTTTCTTAACACATTATAACAGGAATCATTTCAGGGCGCTACCAACTGTTTTCTACATGTTTACATGAATAATGTTAAAAATTGTGGCATTTGAAAATGGAAATGAGAGATGCCCATGAGAGAGTAGTTCACATGTTCACAATGGCTCTTGGATAAAAATTGGAATCATGGTAAAATCACTAGATATGGACGATGCTTTGTGCGTCCTATATAATCCAGACATGAAGATATAAGATTGTGGCAAAAGGTTGTGTTATAATATTGAGCCATAAAGACTGATCATAGTGATTGAACTGGAAATTGTTAAAAAGCAGAAGAGAGGAGAAAAAGGAAAATGAAAGATATCTGCGTATTTTTTGGAACCGGTTATGAAGAGATAGAAGCACTGACTGTAGTGGATATATTAAGACGAGGAGGACTTCCCGTAAAAATGGTATCAATTACTGGAGAGTATAATGTGACAAGCTCCCATCAGGTGACGGTAAAGATGGATGCGCTTTTTGATGAAATTGATTTTGATCAGGTGGAAATGATCGTGCTTCCGGGCGGCATGCCGGGCACCAAAAATCTGGAAGCCTTTGAGCCTCTTATGGAACAGGTGGAAGCATTTGATAAAGCAGGTCGTCCTATTAGTGCAATCTGCGCAGCACCCAGTATTTTGGGCCACAGGGGCATGTTAAAAGGAAGGGATGCCTGCAGTTTCCCGGAGTTTGAAAGTCATCTGGAGGGTGCAAATGTGTTAAAACAGCCTGCAGTTGTATCAGATCATATTACGACTGGACGTGGGATGGGTGCAGCCATTGAGTTTGGTCTGGCTATATTAGAGCGGTATCAGGGAAAAGAAGCTGCTGAGAAGATGGCAAAGAAGATCGTATACAGATAATCATATACAGATAATGTGGAAGGTATATGATTGGAATCAATCAAAGAAGAATATTTACAAAAGAAATATAAACAAAAGAACAATATACAATAAAGGGAATAGATTTTTAGCATGTTGAAAAAATATATAGGGGATAAGGCATTTCTAAAATCCGTGCTTCTGATAGCAGTGCCTATCATGGTACAAAACGGTATTACGAATTTCGTAAACCTGTTGGATAATATCATGATCGGGCGTGTGGGAACGCTGCAGATGTCCGGTGTGGCTATCACCAACCAATTGATTTTTGTTTTTAATTTATTTATTTTCGGGGCCATATCCGGAGCCGGGATTTTTACAGCCCAGTATTACGGTGTGGGCGATGAAAAGGGTATACGTAATACCTTTCGATTTAAAATTGTCATCTGCATGTTACTGACCGTTATCGGATGCCTTGTGTTTTATTTTGCCGGTGATTTCCTGATTGGGTTATATTTGCAGGAAAATGAATCGGCTGCCGATATTGCGGCAACCCTGCAGTATGGGAAAGAATATCTGCTGATCATGCTGATCGGTCTGGTACCCTACGCGATTACCCAGGCCTATGCCGGAACCCTCAGGGAAACCGGAGAAACCATACTTCCCATGAGAGCTGGACTGGTAGCAGTATTTGTGAATCTGGTGTTGAACTATCTTTTGATTTTTGGCAAATTTGGATTCCCCATGTTAGGTGTGAATGGTGCAGCTATTGCTACTGTGATTTCCCGTTTTGCAGAATTCTTCATTATATATATAAAAGTAAAACACCAAAAAGAGAAGTATTCCCATATGAATAAGATTCTCTATCATTTTTCCATTCCCGGAAAACTGGTTGTCAATATTACAAAAACAGGTGTGCCGCTTTTAGTGAATGAAGGACTCTGGGCCATGAGTATGGCCATGCTGAACCAGTGTTATTCTACACGTGGTCTGGATGCTGTAGCAGCAGTAAACATACAATCCACAATCTGGAATGTCTTTTCCATTACATTTATGGCAATGGGAAATGCAATCGGTATTATGATCGGACAGATTCTTGGTACAGGAGATATCGAAAAAGCGAAAGAGGACGATGCAAAACTGGTTCATTTTTCAGTACTGACCTGTATCATTATCGCACTGCTCCTGGCGTCTATGGCATGGCTTTTCCCAAAAGCCTACAATACCACGGAACATGTGCGTCATCTGGCTACCCAGCTGATCCTGATCGGAGCACTGTTTATGCCGGTAGATGCCTACACCAATGCGGCATATTTTACCATTCGTGCAGGTGGCAAGACCGGAATTACTTTTTTATTTGACAGCTTTTTCATGTGGTGTGTCAATATTCCGATTGCTTATGTATTAAGTCGCTATACAGCTATTTCATTGGAAATGCTTTTCCTTGCCAGCACCTCGGTTATTGTTTTAAAAGCACTGATCGGATTTATTATGGTTCGCTCCGGCATCTGGACCAAGGTCCTTGTATAATTTTTTCATCGGATACAAAGCCAAAACTGTGGAATACATTACCAACATATTTCCCATAAGTGCGGGGATACTAACACCAAGATAAGCAGTGAAAGAAAATCAGATAAGCCTGTGGCTGGATTTTCTGGAAGGCTTATCTGACACTTATATCAATATGGAGGTATGAAAAAATGGCATCAAACAGAAATTCAAGTATGGCTGTACCTGAAGCAAAAGCAGCCATGGATCGTTTCAAAACAGAAGTAGCTTCTGAAATCGGTATCAACTTAAAGGAAGGTTACAATGGTGACTTAACTTCCAGAGAAGCCGGTTCTATCGGTGGCGAAATGGTTAAGAGAATGGTCAAAAACTATGAACAGAACCTGAAATAAGGTTAAAAAATGACGAAAGGGAGCGGCTATATCCGTGAGGGAACTTGCGGAATAGCTGCTCCTTTTGTTTTGGACGTGTGGTTATTTCGCTATAGAAAAACCAATAAAAGGCTCTCTGGGAGCAAAACATTTCATGGGATTCTGCATGACTCGGAATAGTTGCAAAAAATGCTGGTATTTTAGAAGGAACTGTGCTATAATTTCAAAATGACTGTGATTGTGGGTGGAAATGCCCTAAAGGAGGAAATTAGCAAGTTATGAGTTTACAGGTAGAAAAGTTAGAAAAAAGTATGGCAAAACTTACAATTGAAGTTTCTGCAGAAGAGTTTGAAAAAGCAGTAGAGAAAGCTTACCAGAAACAGAAATCCAAAATTCAGATTCCTGGTTTCAGAAAAGGAAAAGCTCCTCGTAAAATGATTGAAAATATGTATGGCAAAGAAGTATTCTTCGAAGATGCTGCAAACATCATCATTCCGGATGCATATGAAAAAGCATACGATGAATGTGAAGAAGAAATCACTTCCTCCCCTGAAATAGATGTAGTTCAGATTGAAGCAGGTAAACCTTTTATCTTTACCGCTCTGGTAGCATTAAAACCGGAAGTAAAATTAGGCAAATATAAAGGCGTTTCCATTGATGATGTTCCGGTAGAGGTAACAGAGGATGAAGTTGCTGCTGAGATCGATCAGGAAAGAGAAAAGAGCGCAAGAACTGTATCTGTGGAAGACAGAGCAGTACAGGATGGCGATATCACAACACTTGATTTCGAAGGATTTGTAGACGGTGTTGCATTTGAAGGTGGTAAAGGTGAAAACTATCCGCTGACCATCGGTTCCGGTGCTTTCATTCCCGGATTTGAAGAACAGCTGATCGGTGCAAAGATCGATGAAGAGACAGAAGTAAATGTTACATTCCCGGAAGATTATCAGGCAGAGAATCTTGCCGGAAAAGCAGCTCTCTTTAAATGTGTTGTGAAAGAAATCAAAGTAAAAGAACTTCCGGAACTGGATGATGAATTCGCTTCAGAAGTATCTGAATTTGATACTTTGGATGAATACAAAGCAGATGTAAAAGCAAAACTGGAAGAAAAGAAAGCCAAAGATGCAAAGAATGCAAAAGAAGACGCAGCAATGGCAGCAGTTGTAGAAGCAGCTGAGATTGAGATTCCAGAACCAATGCTTGCTACAGAGCAGAAGAGAATTTTTGATGACTTTGCACAGCGTGTATCTATGCAGGGTATGCAGATCGAACAGTACTTACAGTTTACCGGTCAGACAAAAGCTGGCATGATCGAACAGTTAAAGCCACAGGCTGAACAGAGAATCAAATCCAGACTTTGTATGGAAGCAGTTGCAGCAGCTGAAAATCTGGTAGCTTCTGAGGAAGATTATGAGAAAGAATGCCAGACTATGGCTGATGTATATCAGTTGGAAGTTGAGAAAGTAAAAGAAATGCTGGATGAAAACGCTAAAAAGTCCATCATGAAGGATCTTGCAGTTCAGAAAGCAGTTGATTTTATTGTGGAAAATGCAAAAGTAAAGAAGGCAACAAAGAAGAAAGCTGCAGCAAAAACAGAAGCCAAAGCAGAGGATGCAAAAGAAGATGCAGAAGCTGCTGAAAAGAAACCGGCCAAGAAAACAACAAAGAAAGCAGCCAAGAAAGAAGACGCTGAATAAGTAAAAGCTTCACAAAAGAATATGATTTTACACAATGCTATAAAATTTGGAGAACTGGATTTTATAGCATTGGTTCTTTTTTGAAGCGTTGGTTTTTATGGAAAGAAGGTAAATGAAAATGGTAAAAAATTATTTAACCCCTTATGTAATCGAACAGACAAGCCAGGGAGAAAGATCTTATGATATTTATTCCAGACTTTTATCGGAAAGAATTGTATTTATGGTAGGTGAAGTGGATGATGCCATGGCAGCATCCATTACAGCACAGCTGTTATATCTGGAAGCCATGGATCCGGAAAAGGACATTCATCTGTACATTAACAGCCCGGGTGGTTCTGTATCTGCCGGACTGGCTATGTATGATACCATGCAGTATATCAAATGTGATGTTTCAACCGTATGTATCGGTCTGGCTGCAAGTATGGGTTCCTTTATCTTATCCGGTGGTGCAAAAGGAAAGAGATATGCTCTTCCAAATGCAGAAGTTATGATTCATCAGGTACTCGGTGGTGCCCAGGGACAGGCAACGGATGTGGAGATCACAACCAGACATTTGTTAAAGACAAAAGAAAAGCTGAACAGAATGCTGGCTGAGAATACAGGAAAAGATTACGAGATCGTATGTGCTGCAACGGAAAGAGATAACTGGATGAGTGCAGCAGAAGCTCTGGATTTCGGCCTGATCGATCATGTGATGACAAAACATTCTGAAATGGATCAGGTAAAGTAATATCGCATGGGACTGCACGATAGCAGAAAATGCAAAATGTATAGGAGTAAACATGGCAGGGAAGAATACAGACAGTAAAGTGAGATGTTCTTTTTGTAATAAAACACAGGACCAGGTCAGAAAACTGATTGCCGGTCCCGGTGGAATCTATATTTGTGATGAGTGTGTGGAAATCTGTTCCGATATTATCGAGGAAGAATACGATGACGAAAGAGTATCAGAGGATGTGCCGGATATTAATCTTTTAAAACCGGTAGAAATCAAAGAGTTTCTGGATGATTATGTGATCGGGCAGGAAGAGGCTAAGAAAGTTCTGGCTGTTTCTGTATACAATCATTACAAAAGAGTGCTGGCTGAGAAAGAGCCGGATGATGTAGAGTTGCAGAAGAGCAATATCATTATTATCGGACCAACCGGTTCCGGTAAAACATATCTGGCCCAGACTCTGGCAAAGATCATTAATGTGCCATTTGCGATTGCAGATGCAACTACACTGACAGAAGCCGGATATGTTGGTGAGGATGTGGAAAACATTCTATTAAAACTGATTCAGGCAGCAGATTATGATGTGGAACGTGCCCAGTACGGTATCGTATATATTGACGAGATCGATAAAATTACGAAAAAGAGCGAAAATGTCTCCATAACGAGGGATGTTTCCGGTGAGGGCGTACAGCAGGCTCTTCTGAAGATTATTGAAGGTACTGTTGCCAGTGTCCCACCCCAGGGTGGCAGAAAGCATCCTCATCAGGAACTGATTCAGATTGATACCACTAACATCCTGTTTATTTGTGGTGGTGCCTTTGACGGACTGGAGAAAATCATTGAAACCAGACTGGATCGGAAATCCATTGGTTTTAATGTGGAAGTGACAGACAAAAAGGCCCATGAAACGGGAGCGCTTTTGAAAGAAACGGTGCCACAGGATCTGGTGAAATTTGGACTGATTCCGGAATTCGTGGGACGTGTGCCAATCAATGTATCTTTGGAAGGACTGGACAAAGAAGCACTTGTGCGGATACTGAAAGAGCCAAAAAATGCACTGATCAAGCAGTATCGTAAATTGTTTGATCTGGACGATGTAAAACTGACCTTTGAAGAAGATGCAATTGATGCCATTGCAGAAAAAGCAATGGAAAGAAAAACAGGCGCAAGGGGACTTAGGTCCATCATGGAAAATGTCATGATGGATGTTATGTACCAGATCCCATCGGATGATACCATTGAAGAATGTATCATCACAAAAGATGCGGTAGAAGGAAAAGGCGAGCCCGGAATCATTCGAGTGGGCGCATAAAGAGATTATATTATGGTGATTAAAAATGTTGCACTGGAAACAGTATGTGGTATTACCAGTACCTTTCCGGAAAATGATAAAATGGAAGTGGCTTTTGCCGGGAAAAGTAATGTTGGTAAATCGTCATTGATCAATGCGATTATGAATCGCAAATCTTTGGCGAGAACCAGCGCACAGCCCGGAAAGACCCAGACAGTCAATTATTATAATGTAAATGATGTTTTTTATCTGGTTGACCTTCCGGGATACGGATATGCAAATGCAAATGTTGAAGTAAAAGCAAAATGGGGAAAAATGATTGAAAGGTATCTGCATACATCCAGGATGCTGTATGCAGTATTTCTGCTGATTGATATAAGACATGAGCCTTCTGCCAATGACAGGCAGATGTATAACTGGATCATTGAGCAGGGTTATCATCCTATCATTATTGCGACAAAAATGGATAAGATTAAACGAAGCCAGTTGCAAAAGCATATAAAAATGATCAAAAGCGGTCTGGAGGTTGTAGAAGATACGATAGTCATTCCATTTTCTTCCCAGACAAAACAGGGAAGAGAAGAAATATACGAATTGCTGGATGACATGATTTGCCATTTTTATGCGGATGATGAGGAGGATGAGGAAGCACAGAATCCTAAGGGGTAGGATTTGGAGGTGATTCGTATGGAAAATAAAAGAACTTACGGAAAGGCAATTACAAATTTGGTCCTTGCTGTTGTGATAGGAATACTTATGATAACAGTGCTGCCAAAATGCCTTTCTTTTTTTATGCCTTTTGTGATAGGGCTTATTCTTTCGGCATTGGCAGCAGTGCCGGTCAGATTTCTGGAAGAACGATTGAAAATCAAAAGGAAAGCGGGGACAGTATGCGTGATCATATTTGTTCTGGCTATGATACTTTTGGCCATTTATTTTGGAGGACTTTTTCTGACTGAACAGGTCAAAACTCTGATTGATGAATTGCCGGAAGTTATTTCACGATTTAAAAGAGAAATCAATGAAATCAGCATCAGTATGGCCGGAGTATATGAAAAGCTTCCGACTGAAATCCAGGAGATATGGGATAGTCTGATCGAAGGAACGGAACAGTCTTTAGGAAACCTTATCGCAAATGCAGGAAATCCATCTTTTATTAAAATCGGTAATATGGCCAAACAATTACCAAGTGTCTTTATTTCCGTAATTATGGCATTCCTGTCAGCCTATTTCTTTACGGCAGAGAGAACAGGTATGCATAATTTCTTTCATGATTATCTGCCGGCGGGAGTACAGAAGTATTGCAGGATGATCCGGAAAGGCATGGGTTCTGCTTTGGGTGGATATTTCAGAGCTCAGCTCAAAATTGAACTTATGGTGTATGTGATTCTGGTTGTGGGGCTGCTTATTTTAAGGGTACATTCTGCATTTCTGGTGGCTGCCGGTATTGCATTTGTGGACCTGCTCCCGGTTTTTGGGGCAGGAACCATTCTCTGGCCCTGGGCTGTGGTCATGCTTCTGGGACGGGAATACCGGATGGCAGTAGGACTTATGATCATCTGGGCAGTTGCGCAGGTCTTTCGTCAGATCATACAGCCAAAGATCGTAGGAGACATGGTGGGAATTTCTCCTGTTCCTACCCTTTTCCTGCTATATATTGGTTATAAGTTTGGGGGGCTTGTGGGACTTATCATTGCAGTGCCTATTGGTATCATTCTGCTGAATATGTATCAGGCAGGAGTGTTTGATACGGTGATCAACAGTATACGCATACTGGCCGTTGGGCTGAATCGATATAGAAGGTTCCAGCCGGAGGAGCTGAAATTATTGCAGGATGAGAACGCCGGAAAAGAGGAAGAATAATCTGGAAAACAGAAAAGCGACCGGAATAGATAAAGAATAGTCTGGAAAACAGAAAAGCGACCGGAAACGACAGAGAAAAATAGAAAATACTGGATATTTTTTCTCTGTCGTTTTATAGTAAGAAAAAGGGCTTTTCGGAGATCTTTCATGGCAGATATTTTATTCTATCAAAATTACACTTCAGCTGCAGATGTATGTACGATTGTATTCTGCATCATTTTTCAGATTATATTAAGATCCAGTTATACGCAGAAACAAAAGAGTCTGTTTCTTTTTGATTCCGGAACGGGCCTTATTTCTTTTGCTGCTTTTTCCAATATTACCTATCATACTCTGCTGGATAGTATAACAGCGGGCAATATGTTCTGGGTTTATTTTTTCCGGGATGGATTTTATATTGGTTTGATGTTTCTGCTCGTTGTTTTCTGTTATTATCTGGGATATACAATGGATGTAAACTTTAAAAGAAAGCATGTACTTCATTTCTTCATCTGGACGGGTGCGGTATTGGGAGCAGTGGCAGAACTTTCCGCACCATGGACACATTATGGTTTCTATATTGATTCCGAACTTCAGATTCATCAGAATTATTACACGGATCCTTTTCGGAATGCTTATATGTATTACATAATTCTCATATTGTGGATCATGGTCTCTTATCGGAAAAAGATGATATCCAAAATGTTTTGGTGTATCATGAAGACTCTTCTGATATCTGTTCTGGTTATGACCATGCAGTATCAGATCATGAGCACATCCTATACCTGCATCACATTCCTGTTTCCTATGTGTGCAGTTCTGTTTTTATTCCATTATAATTCTTATGATGTGGAAACCGGAACGTTGGATTCCAGGGCTTTTGGAAATTATACCAGGGAATTAAACGGAAAAGAGTTTATGATGGTCAGTTTATATCTGAGAGATATCAACGCCAAAAAGATGAAGCAGTTAATGGAACACTTTTTCCATTTTAATGAGCAGTTTTTTAATAAGCCCTGTACATTCCGTATGTGGGATGGAAAATTTGTTATGCTATTTCGAAAAGATCTGAATCCGGATGCCGAGAAGAAGATTCAGCAAATGCTGGAGGACTTCTATGAGTTATACCAGCAATTTAAAATTGATTACAGGCTGGTAATCATCTATTCGGATCCAAGGCTGGTTTCCGGAGAGGATTATATGGCTTTGGATGAGTTTTTAGGAGAGCGACAGGCTATAAACAGCGTGGTATATAGCAGTAAAGAGGATGTAGATGCCTTCCTTCAAATGAAGTATGTTCTGGAACAGCTGATTGACATCAATGAAAAGGGTGATCTGGAGGATGAAAGGGTTCTGGTTTACTGCCAGCCGGTTCTGAATACCAAAACGGGGACTTTTTCATCAGCAGAAGTGCTTATGCGGCTGAATCTGCCGAAGCTTGGCATCGTTATGCCAAGTCTAGTGATACCGATTGCAGAAAAACATGAAATGATCCATACCATAAGCAGAATCGTTTTAAATAAAACCTGCCAGAATATCAGAAAGCTGGAAGAGGAAGGCTATGAACTAAGCCGGGTTTCTGTTAATTTTTCCATCATGGAACTAAAAGATGTGAATTTCTGCGATGATTTGTTACAGATTATGGATGATAATCAGGTGCCTTATGAAAAGATTGCAGTGGAATTGACAGAGAGCAGAAACGAAGCTGATTTTGAGATAATGAAACAGATTATGAGCAGATTGCAGAAGCATGGCATGCGCTTTTATCTGGATGATTTTGGAACAGGATATTCCAATTTTGAACGTATTATTGAATTGCCCATTGACATCATTAAGTTCGACAAGTCCCTTACGATTTTATCGGGTCGGGATACGAATTCCAGAGATTTGGTCGGAAGCTTTTCGGATATTTTCACCCGTGCAAATTATCAGGTGCTGTTTGAAGGCGTAGAAACGGAGGATGATGAGCAAAGATGTGAAAATATGAATGCCCGGTATTTGCAGGGATTTAAATATTCAGAACCTGTGCCAATGATGCAGCTGAGGCGTTTCCTAAGTAAAAAAGAATGAAAGAGTATCGGATTTTCGGATAAAAAAGTGAGATAACTGTCAGATTCCATAATGGGTCTGGCAGTTTTTTCTTTATAGGAAATTCCTTTGAATTCCCTATGTAAGAAAGCGCAGAAGATGGGAATACTTTATACCAAAACCGAAACAAAAAGGAGAGAAACAATGAGATTTTTTGTAAATGAGAACTGCATCGGATGTGGATTGTGTGAAAGCATCTGTCCGGAAGTATTTGAAATGACAGGGGAAGGTGTTGCCAAGGCAACTGAAAATGAGGTAGAGCCAGACCATATAGATAAAGCAGGTGAGGCGATGAACAGCTGTCCGGTAGCAGCAATTGAGGAAGAATGACAAAAGAAATAAAGATATAAAAAGTTCATAAATAATTAGCACTCACCTCTTGACAGTGCTAATAACAGGTGCTAATTTAGAGTCGTAATTAGAAATTAAGAATTGCCGGATATGCTGAAGGCGTTTTCGAAGGGAGGTTTTTTTATGAACATTTCAAAATTTACACAAAAGTCCCTACAGTCAGTGCAAGACTCGGAAAAATTAGCATATGAATACGGAAATCAGGAAATAGAGCAGGAGCACCTGCTTTACAGCCTTTTGACGATAGAAGACAGTCTGATTCTGAAGCTGATTGAAAAGATGGAGATTCAGAAAGAATACTTTACTAACAGAGTTCTGCAGGGCGTGGAAAAAAGAGTAAAGGTACAGGGTGGTCAGGTCTTTGTAGGAAAAGATCTGAATAAAGTACTGGTCTGTGCTGAGGACGAGGCAAAGCAGATGGGAGATGAGTATATCTCTGTAGAGCATCTGTTTCTGGCCATGATTCATTATCCAAATAAGGAAATAAAGGATATTTTCAAGGAATTTGGTATTACCAGAGAGCGGTTTTTGCAGGCATTGTCCACAGTAAGAGGAAATCAGAGAGTGACTTCGGACAATCCGGAAGCTACTTATGATACTCTGGAAAAATACGGGCAGGATCTGGTAGAAAAGGCAAAAAATCAGAAGCTTGATCCGGTCATCGGACGAGATAACGAAATCCGGAATGTGGTACGTATTTTGTCCAGAAAAACAAAGAATAATCCGGTGCTTATCGGAGAACCTGGTGTAGGTAAAACTGCGGTGGTAGAAGGACTTGCCCAGCGTATTGTACGTGGGGATGTTCCGGAAGGTTTAAAAGATAAGAAAATATTTGCTCTGGACATGGGAGCATTGGTTGCCGGTGCAAAATATCGTGGTGAGTTTGAAGAGCGACTAAAAGCAGTTCTGGATGATGTGAAAAATTCAAATGGTCAGATCATACTTTTCATCGATGAGCTTCATACGATTGTAGGAGCCGGCAAAACAGATGGCGCACTGGATGCAGGGAATATGCTAAAACCCATGCTGGCCAGAGGTGAACTGCATTGTATCGGAGCCACAACACTGGATGAATATCGGCAGTATATCGAAAAAGATCAGGCTCTGGAGAGAAGATTCCAGCCGGTAACGGTAGATGAGCCCACTGTGGAAGATACGATTTCTATTTTAAGAGGGCTGAAAGATCGCTATGAAGTATACCATGGTGTAAAGATCATGGACAATGCACTGGTCAGTGCAGCTACCTTGTCCAGCCGATATATTTCCGATCGTTTTCTGCCGGACAAAGCCATCGACCTGGTGGATGAAGCCTGTGCTCTGATCAAAACAGAAATGGACAGCATGCCTGCTGAACTGGATGAACTGAACCGGCGTGTTATGCAGATGGAAATCGAAGAGGCAGCCCTGAAAAAAGAAGAAGACAATCTGAGTAAGGAACGTCTGGCAGATCTGCGTAAGGAGCTGGCAGAACTGAAGGATGAGCTGAATAACCGGTTAGCACAATGGGATAATGAAAAGAATTCCGTGGATAAACTGTCAAAACTGCGTGAAGAGATTGAGAGCATAAACGGACAGATTGAGATCGCACAGAGAAACGGTGATTATGAAAAGGCCGGTGAATTACAGTATTCTAAACTGCCAATGCTGAAAAAACAGCTGGAAGTGGAAGAAGCAGCAGTGAAAGACAAGGATCTGTCATTGGTTCATGAAAAAGTCACAGAGGAAGAGATTGCCAAGATCATTTCCAGATGGACGGGAATACCGGTAGCCAAACTGACAGAAAGTGAAAGAAATAAAACACTGCATCTGGATGAGGAACTCCATAAGAGAGTCATTGGACAGGATGAAGGTGTGGAAAAAGTAACGGAAGCCATTATCCGTTCCAAAGCAGGGATTAAAGATCCTACCAAACCAATCGGTTCCTTCCTGTTCCTGGGCCCAACCGGTGTGGGGAAAACAGAGCTTGCCAAAGCACTGGCCGCCAGTCTGTTTGACGACGAGAACAATATGGTGCGAATCGACATGAGTGAGTATATGGAGAAGTATTCCGTATCCAGACTGATCGGAGCGCCTCCGGGATATGTAGGCTATGAAGAAGGCGGACAGCTGACTGAAGCAGTCAGAAGAAAACCCTATTCCGTTGTTTTGTTTGATGAAATCGAAAAAGCACATCCGGATGTGTTCAATGTACTCCTTCAGGTATTGGATGACGGTCGTGTCACCGATTCACAGGGAAGAACTGTGGATTTCAAGAACACGATTTTGATTATGACATCCAATATCGGTGCAGAATATCTGCTGGATGGCATTGAAGAAGATGGCAGCATCAGCGAAGCCTGTGAAAAACAGGTATTAGCAGAACTCCGGAATCATTTCAGACCGGAATTCCTGAATCGACTGGATGAGACAATTCTCTTTAAGCCACTGACAAAAGAAAACATTGGTGGTATAATTCACTTGATCATTCAGGATTTGAACAAGCGGCTGAGCGACCGTGAACTGAAGATTGAATTGACAGAAGCGTCAGAAAAGTTTATTGTGGATAATGCATATGACCCGGTCTATGGTGCAAGGCCACTGAAACGATATATACAGAAGTATGTCGAGACTCTTTCTGCAAAGTTAATTTTATCTGATGTGTTACATGAAAAGGATACCATTCTGATTGATGTGGAAGACGGAAAACTTGTGGCAAGAAGAAAAGCACAATAAGAAAGGTGCAATAGAAAAGCACGATAAGAAATATGAGTAAAAGGTAAGCCAAAAAGTACATTATAAAGTTTGTTTTGACAGGAGGAAGACAATATGATTCCATCAGACCCGGTTATGCTTCTCAGCTTTTTGAATTTAAAGCTGCGGGACTATTATAAAGATCTGGATGCACTGTGTGATGATCTGGATGTTTCCAGACAGGAAATCGTAGAGAAGCTGAATGCAATCGATTACCATTATGATCCGGAGAAGAACCAGTTTGTATAAGTGCAATTTGTAGAAGTACTTTTTGTAAGAATACTCTTTGTGAGAATACTTTTTGCTAAGGTGAGTGCATATAATAGTTCCAAACATATGAAAAGGTTTGAAGTTATGCACAGGCATATGGGTTGGAACAGAGAGAAGAAATGGTATAAGAAAGGACAGGAGCTATGTATTTTTGCCATGGAAGTGGTATTGATACTGCTCCTGTTTTTGTGCTTTCAGGATTTGAAAAAAGTAGAAACAATAAGTGTGAGCAATGCGGCAGCAATAGAGGAAGCAAAGAAAATCGCACTGACTTTTGATGACGGACCCCATCCGGTATATACGGAAATGCTTTTAGATGGTCTGAAAGAAAGAGGAGTGAAGGCTTCCTTTTTTGTACTCGGGAAGAATGCGGAAATCTATCCGGAACTGGTGAGCAGGCTACAGGAGGAAGGGCATTTGATTGGAAATCACACCTATAGCCACATTCAGCTGACAAAAAGAAATGCGGAAAAATTTGAAGAGGAACTGCTTCAGACAGCAAAGCTTCTTCAGGACATCACCGGTCAGGAAATCCAATATGTACGTCCTCCCTATGGGGCATGGGATAAGACCTACGAAAAGAAATGGAATATGCTTCCAATCCTGTGGAATATTGATCCCAAGGATTGGAAATGCAACAGTGCAGACCTGATTGCCCGCAGAGTCATCGCCAAAGCAGAGGATCATGGAATCATCCTGCTTCATGATGAATATGAAAGCAGCGTACTGGCTGCATTTCAGATTATAGATGAATTAAAAAAACAGGGATACGAGTTTGTCACGGTGGACGAGATTTTGTTTGACTAAAAAGATTAGAGAAAGTTGTTGGCAGAGAGATGATATTGTGGTACAATCGAGGTATCAAATGATACCGTGCATAGAGGGGATAAAAATGGAAAATTACCGTATTGAATCAGAGGAAGAGATAAGTGCTTATCTTGGAAAATTAAAATACGCATTGAATGCTGGAGCAAAATTAGTGTTTCAAGCAATAAGAAAAGTGAATGAAAATAGGGAGGAAAAGTTTTCGAATCAATATACGGTGGCACATTTGTTCCCAGATGAAGATCCGCAAGTAGTGCTAAGAAGAGAATTATTGACATTGACAACAAAGGATTATATGCGGACAGTAAAGGATGTCAGATTTCCAAATAAAAGTGAAATGAGAGAGTTTGGGAAAATATATAATGGTAAGGATGAGATTTATATAAAAATACGCGTGGAACTTCTTGATTTGTCAGGATTTGGTCAACATACTACATTTGTAATGTCATTTCATTATGCTGTGAAGCCATTTAGTCAGGAAATGTTTCCTTATCGAAAGTGAGAGGTGCAGAATGGAAGTAATTAAAAAAGTAAGAAAGTTGTGTATCTGCTGTATGGAAGAGCATGAGGTTCAGATTGTCAGAGTACAAGAACATACCAATTTTAAAGGTATGGTAGTAGATTATACTGCTGAATATGAATATTGTGAAAAGGCGGATGAATATGTAGCAGAAGGTGATATGATATCTCACAATGATATTTCGATGAAAGATGAGTATAGGAAGGCAAATCAATTATTGACTTCTATGGAGATAGGCAATATTCGGTCTAAATATGGGATTAGTCAGACAGACCTTGCCAGTCTGCTTGGTTGGGGAGGCAAAACGATTACGCGTTATGAAAGTCATCAGGTACAGGACAGAGCACACGATTTCATTTTAAGAAAAATAGATGGTGATCCGGAATGGTTTCTGGAGTTATTGTGCCAGGGAAGAGAGAAAGTCTCAGAACCTGCCTACCAAAAGTATTATGAAATTGTGGCAAAAAGGTATGAAGACAGACAAGATGATTATTTACGAAAGTCTATTTTTGCCCAGTATATAAGATATGAGAATGATCCTGATTCCTGTGGACGAACTCGACTGAATTTAGATAAGGTGGTTGCAGTCATTAGATATTTTGCCAATTCCGCTAAAATGTTTCATCTTTATAAGGTTAAATTAATGAAACTACTCTGGTATGCGGACAGCCTTTCTTTTAAACGACGTACTTTAGCAATAACAGGTTTAGTCTATGCGGCCCTTCCAATGGGAGCAGTTCCAATTGCCCACAAATCACTGATTGACCTGAAAGGAGTATCTTATGAGGAAGAAGAATTCCCGGATGGTAGTGGATATCGTTTTGTAAAAACATCAGATGAAGACTATAGTGCTCTGAATAGTGATGAGATTAAAATATTGGACAAAGTAATTGACATTTGTGGCAAAGATACAAAAGAACAAATAGTGAATCGGATGCATAAAGAAAGGGCATATAAGGAAACGGAGCAGGGAGAGATTATTAAGTTCCGGTATGCATTGGATTTGTCTATTGATTGAGTTTTGATTTGTGGTTTTCGATTTTCTCTGTATAATGAAAGAAAGGACTACATTGCGCAGGTGAAGGCACAGTGGAGGAAAGAAATGAGTGATACACAACAAAAAGAAGCTGCAAAAGAACGGAAATTGAAAGAGTTTCAGAACAAATTGGCTTCTTTGACATTTTTAGTTCCAGCCTGTGGCAGTGGTAACTTTTTGACAGAAACTTATCTGTCTCTACGTCGGTTATGCAACACTTATTGGGATGGGAAAGGGTCAGGTTGAAGGTCAGATTCTATGGGGGACAGCAATCAATCCAATCGAGGTTTCTATTGACCAGTTTTATGGGATTGAAATTAATGATTTCGCAGTGACTGTTGCTAAAACCGCTTTGTGGATTGCAGAAAGCCAAGATTGAACAAACTGCTCAGGCAATTCTTGATGCGCGTGCACAATATTCTGATTATAGTTTTGCTGATATGTATGGTGAAAAAATGTATTTGTTCCCGGAATTGTTGAAAGCTCATCAGAATAATGACAGAGCAGTCATGCAGGCGTATGGTTTCTCCATCAAAGAAATGACAGAAAGCAAATGTGTGGCAGAGCTGATGAAGGCTTATCAAGAACTGAGAGATAAAGAAAAATAATTACTTGGAAAGGCAACAGTATGGACTTATTTGAATACATGCGCCAGGGCACTATGGAAAAGGAATCCCCCCTGGCAGCAAGATTACGTCCCAGAACGTTGGACGAGGTAGTTGGACAACAGCATATCATAGGAAAAGACAAGTTATTATATCGCGCCATTAAGGCTGACAAGATCAGTTCCATCATTTTTTATGGTCCACCCGGAACAGGAAAAACCACCCTGGCAAAAGTCATTGCAGGCACAACCAGCTCCGAATTTACCCAGATCAATGCCACCGTGGCTGGGAAAAAGGATATGGAAGAGGTGGTTGCAAAAGCCAAGGATACCCTTGGCATGTATGGAAAAAAGACTATTCTTTTCATCGACGAAATTCATCGTTTCAACAAAGGGCAGCAGGACTATCTTCTTCCCTTTGTAGAGGATGGAACAGTGATTCTGATTGGTGCCACAACAGAGAATCCCTATTTTGAAGTAAATGGGGCTCTTTTATCCCGTTCCATTATTTTTGAACTGAAGCCCCTGGAAATAGAGGATATCAAACAGCTTATCTTAAGAGCGATTTCCGATAAGGATAGAGGAATGGGTGCCTATGATGCAGTGATTGATGAAGACGCACTGGAATTTCTGGCAGACTTATCCGGTGGAGATGCCAGACATGCATTAAATGCCATAGAACTTGGGGTATTGACTACCAAGCGCAGTGAAGACGGAAAGATTCATCTGACACTGGATGTGGCAAAAGAATGTATTCAGAAACGGACCATAAAATATGATAAAACCGGGGATTCCCATTACGATACGATTTCTGCTTTTATCAAAAGCATGCGTGGTTCCGATCCGGATGCGGCCATTTACTATCTGGCCAGAATGCTGGAAGCGGGGGAACAGGTTACTTTTATTGCCCGTAGGATGATGATTTGTGCTGCCGAAGATGTGGGACTGGCAGATCCCAATGCACTTACGGTAGCCACCAGTGCAGCGCTTGCAGTGGAAAGAGTAGGTATGCCGGAGGCGCAGATTATTTTGGCAGAGGCAGTGGCCTATATTGCCACTGCACCGAAGAGTAACACAGCCTGTAATGCGATCTTTGATGCCAGAAATGCGGTTCGTGAGACAGGAAATCTGAAAATTCCTACACATTTACAGGATGCACATTATAAAGGAGCAGCAAAATTGGGACATGGAATCGGATATAAATATGCCCATGATTATCCAAATCACTATGTGGAGCAACAGTATCTGCCCTATGAATTAAATGGAACAGAGTTTTACAAGCCTACCGGAAATGGGTACGAAAATCAGATCCGGGAGCATATGAAGAGGATTAAACGAGAAGCGAAAAGTGATTCGGATGCACATGAGAGTTAAAAGGGAAAAGTGCCCGGAAGCATAAAAAAGAAATGAATGAAGAACTAGAAAAGGCAAATAAAAATCCAGCAGTTTAGAAAAGCTGCTGGATTAAATATTGGTAGATCATTTGATTTTTTTTCTGCCAGTTATCGCAAATGGAAATGGCAGCTTCCTCCACAGGAACAGAAAGTGTAATGTCCACCAGTGGGACATTTTTTTCTTTTGCAACCAGATGGGCTTCGTACTCACCGGATGTGGATTTGTAATAGTCGGCAGTAATGGATACCTCATTCCGAAGCTCCAATTCATTTTCGGATAAGTAAGTATTGATCTGATCTTTGATCACATCGCTGATCCGGTTGGAAAAGTAGGAGAGAGTCTGTTCACCTTCTTCGGTCAGCGTCAGATGAGTTCTGTTGCGAATGGTCTGGGCTTTGATCATATCAGCATCAATCAGTTCTGAGATGACCTGCTGCAGAGTCAGAAAATTGGTATAACCCTTTTCCAGAATGAAATCGCCGATCTGGGCCTTGGTCAGAGGAAAGTTTACCCTGCTAAGCATATATAGAATCATTAATTTGTATAATGTCTGTGGATCTTGAACCATGTGCTGTCCTTTCTCCAGCTTACCGCTGATAAAGCGTACACCCCTGAAACAGAGCATTGTCGCGCAAATATTTGTGAAGGGTATTCAAAACCCGTTTCTTATCAAAACTCCATTTCGGCGCAAGCGTTATATTTTTTGGACCGTCTCCGGTAACACGGTGAATCACAATATCCGGAGATAAATAGCAGATGCATCTGGAAACCAGAGAAATGTATTCTTCCAGGGATAAAACCTGAAATTTTTCCTGTCGGAAATCTTCTGCTAAGTCGGTGTGTTCCAAAACATGTAACAGCTGCAGTTTTACACCAAAAGGATGAAGCGTGCTTATATATTGAATAGTCTGAAGTATTTTTTCTGTTGACTCACCCGGTAGACCTAAAATGATATGGATGATGACAGGAATGTCGTGTCCGGAAAGAAGTTCATAACGCTCTTGAAAACAGGATAAATCATAGCCTCTTCGGATATAGAGTGCAGTGTCTTCGTGCATTGTCTGTAATCCCAGTTCTACCCATATGAATTTGTCCGGATATTGGAGGCGGAGCTGCTGTAGTAAATCCAGAATTTCTTGACTGATGCAGTCGGGTCTGGTACCGATAGAAATACCGATGATTTGTGGGAGCTTTAATGCAGCCGAATAGATTTCTTCCAGATAGCGTATATCACCATAGGTATTGGTAAAGGCTTGAAAATATCCAATAAAAGGACTGCCCGGATGTTTCGAAAAAGCCTGTTCCATAAGGGAAAAAGCTTCCGGGAAAAGCCCGGTGGAAGGAGAGGCTATTTTGATGGAAAAATCACCACTTCCTCCACTGCTGCAGAAAATACAACCTCTGGTGTCCAGTGTTCCATCCCTGTTGGGACAGGAAAGGGACGCATCCAGTGAAAGCTTATATACTTTTTGACCATACTGTTTCCGGAGATAAGCGTTTAAAGAATAGTAAGGCTTATCCAGCCAGAAATCCGGATAAGGAATCTTGTTTGCCATAGGATTTTATATAAGATTATATTAATAGGATTCTGCTGTTATGTCAGAAATATGGTTTTATAAATTTACTTCGTAATATGGCTCTTAACTGCCTGGGCAACCACTTCTGCAACTTCCGGACGGAATGCTTCCGGCATGATGTTGTCTTCATTTAATTCATCTTCAGGAACCAGGGAAGCAATAGCTTTGGCAGCTGCCAGTTTCATTTCTTCTGTAATCTGAGTGGCCCGGCCCTCTAAAGCACCTTTGAAAATACCCGGGAAGGCAACCACGTTATTGACCTGATTTGGAAAATCGGAACGTCCTGTTCCTACCACTCTTGCACCGGCTGCTTTTGCTACATCCGGCATGATTTCCGGTACCGGATTGGCCATGGCAAAGAGAATGGCGTCATGATTCATGGACTGAACCATTTCCGGAGTCACAATACCGGGAGCAGATACCCCAACAAAGATATCGGCACCTTTCATGGCATCTTTTAACAGACCGGTTTCATTATTTGGATTGGTGACTTCTGTCATTTTCTGCTGCATCCAGTTCAGACCTTCTGTTTCTTTGGATACAATCCCCACTTTGTCACACATGATGACATTTTTAAAACCATAGGTTAAAAGCAGTTTGGTGATTGCCACTCCGGCAGAACCGGCACCATTTACCACTACTTTACAATCAGCCACTTCTTTTTTTACCACTTTCAGCGCATTGATGATTCCGGCAAGTACCACAATGGCAGTACCGTGCTGGTCATCATGAAAGACCGGGATATCCAGTATTTCTTTCAGACGTTCTTCGATTTCAAAACATCTGGGAGCAGAAATATCTTCCAGATTGATTCCACCGAAACCGGGAGCCAGATAAGTGACTGCTTTGATGATTTCTTCCGTATCCTGGGTATCAAGGCAGATTGGAACCGCATTGACTCCACCAAATTCTTTGAAAAGAACTGCTTTCCCTTCCATAACCGGCATGGCGGCATAGGGACCGATATTTCCCAGACCCAGAACTGCAGAACCGTCAGATACTACAGCAACCGTGTTGGATTTCCAGGTATAAGTATAGGCAGCTTCTTTATCTTCTGCGATAACTTTACATGGTTCAGCAACACCGGGTGTGTATGCAAGTGCTAAATCCTCTCTGGATTTTACAGGGGTTTTTGAGATGGTTTCCAGTTTACCATTCCACTGTTTATGGAGCATTAATGCTTTTTCATTTGTTGTCATGGGGATCGCCTTTCTTTTATTTACATTTGTTACATGATCTGTTTATTCGTTCTATATTTATAAGAAACTACGAATATGATGATATACTAAACGAAAAAGAAAAACAAGCGGAAAAACCCTTTGAAATTACCGCAAATCAACCCTTGGCAAAAAAAAGGGAATGTTATATAATGTACAAATCAGACAGAGAAATTCTGAACAAATCTTTTTGTCTTTTACTATCTATAAATGCAGCAGTATATGTTCATTTACCTTTGGATTCCAGTATTTCAAGAGTTTTAACACGATGAAGTATTTTACAAGCAGAGCGAGATTAATAACAATAATAAATGTTTCAAAAATTGTGTAAATGAGGTTAAAAAAGGAGGAATGTGTAAAATGGGTGACATGAGAGAAAAGTATGAAACTTTGGCCCTCAATGATCTGAAAGCGATTGCAAAAAACCGTGGTATCAAAGTGACCGGGTTGAAAAAAACGGATTTGATCGAGGCAATGCTGGAAGAAGATAAGAAAGATGAAGAAAACGGGAATCCGGTAGAGGTAAAACCGATTTTGCCTGCCAGTAATGTGGTAAAAGAAGAAGAGTCATATCCTGCTGAACTGGACAGCGGTATAAAGGCACATGGCATTTTGGAAGTAATGCCGGACGGTTATGGATTTATACGTTGTGAGAACTATCTTCCCGGGGAAAATGACGTCTATGTGGCACCAAGCCAGATTCGCCGCTTTAATTTGAAAACCGGTGATATTATTGAGGGAAATACCAGGATAAAGACACAAGGAGAGAAATTCAGTGCACTTCTTTTTCTGAAAAAAATCAATGGATTTCCGCCGGAGGTGGCACAGAGGCGTGCAAATTTCGAAGATATGACCCCTATCTTCCCGGATGAAAGACTTCGTCTGGAAACACCCGGAGCGTCGGTTGCCATGCGTATTATGGACCTGATGAGCCCGGTAGGAAAGGGCCAGCGTGGTATGATCGTATCTCCTCCAAAGGCAGGTAAGACAACCTTATTAAAAGAGGTGGCAAAGTCCCTGAAAAGGAATTCGCCGGAAGTACATCTGATCATTCTGCTGATTGATGAGCGACCGGAAGAGGTGACTGATATAAAAGAAGCCATTGAAGGACCAAATGTGGAAGTGATTTATTCCACTTTTGATGAACTTCCGGAACATCATAAGAGAGTTTCCGAAATGGTAATTGAGCGTGCCAAGAGATTGGTAGAACATAAGAAAGATGTCTGCATTCTTCTGGATTCCATCACAAGACTTACCAGAGCATACAATCTGACGGTACCACCGTCAGGAAGAACCTTATCCGGTGGTCTGGATCCTGCAGCACTTCATATGCCCAAACGTTTTTTTGGTGCAGCACGTAATATGCGTGGAGGCGGCTCCCTGACTATCCTGGCAACAGCCCTGGTAGAGACCGGATCCAAGATGGATGATGTGGTATACGAGGAATTTAAGGGAACCGGTAACATGGAGATGGTACTGGACAGAAAGCTGTCCGAAAGAAGAGTGTTCCCTGCAATCGATATCCCGAAATCCGGAACCAGACGGGAGGATCTGCTTCTTTCCGAAGAAGAACTGGAAGCTATCAATATCATTCGAAAGGCCTTTAATGGGCTCAAACCCGAAGAGGCAGTGGACAAGGTTATTGAAATGTTCTCCAAGACAAAGACAAACAAAGAGTTTGTGGATATGGTGAAAAAAATCAAATTTTTATAAAGCCTGATTTTTAAGATGAAATTTTATTATATCGTTTTCAGAATATAGATTTTCAAAACGTAGCATTATTGTAGCGTTTTTATTTTAAAAAGTGTCTTGCGCAGACGGTTTTCATATGCTATAATATGTAAGCTGTCTGTATTATGACAGTAATCGGGTGAGAACAAAAACGTATATTGAAATAGAGAGGTGAAAAAATGAAAGAAGGACTTCATCCTGAGTATTATCAGGCAACTGTAACTTGTAACTGTGGCAATACATTTGTAACAGGATCCACAAAACCGGAAATTCACGTTGAGGTTTGTTCCAAATGCCATTCATTCTACACAGGTCAGCAGAAAACAGCAAGAGCTGATGGACGTATTGATAAATTCAATAAGAAATACGGTATGGCATCAAAATAAGACTATGAGTAAGGTTGGGGATTATCTTCCTCAACCTTCTTTTCTTTGTATATGTATAAGGCTTTGAAAATGATGTACATGGGAGGAGTTTTACCATGAAGAAAAAGAAAAGATGCTTTTCCGGTATTGGCGGCCAGGCGGTACTGGAAGGGATTATGATGAAAAATAAAACCCAGTATTCTGTTGCAGTCCGCAAGCCAAATGGTGAAATCGATGTGGAAATCGGTGAGTACAGAGGCGTTTTAAAAGACAGCTCGGTTATGAAAATACCATTTATCCGTGGCGTGTTTGCATTCCTGGATTCTTTGATTTTAGGTACCAGAACCTTAAATCATTCTGCTACATTTTTTGAAGAAGAGGATCAGGTTGAGTCCGGTGCGGATAAGATGTTTCACAAAGTATTTAAGGACAAAGCGGAGAGTGTTCTGGTTGGAATCACTACAGCAATATCCATTGTGCTTGCAGTCGTTATTTTTATGATTCTTCCTTATTTTATTACAGACCGGTTTTTGAATCATTATGTGAGAAATGCCTCCCTGCTGGCTATTATTGAAGGCGTTATCCGAATTGCGATTTTTGTCCTTTATGTTCTGTGCATTTCCCTGATGAAAGATATCCGCCGGGTATATATGTATCATGGGGCAGAGCATAAGTGCATTAACTGTATCGAAAGAGGACGTCCCCTTACCGTAAAAAATGTCATGAAAAGTTCCAAACAGCACAAACGCTGCGGAACCAGCTTCATGCTGTTTGTTATGCTGATCAGTGTGGTTTTGTTCTTCTTTATCCGGGTAGACAATATGGCACTGAAAGTGCTTCTTCGTGTTTTGCTGATTCCGGTTATCGCAGGTATCGCTTATGAGGTGATCAGACTTGCCGGAAGATCAGACAATTTCCTGGTTCGTATGATTTCCGCACCGGGTATGTGGCTTCAGGGCCTGACCACCAAAGAACCGGACGAAGACATGGTGGAAGTTGCGATTAAGGCAGTGGAAGCAGTGTTTGACTGGCGGGCATATCAGGCAGAAGTATTTGGATATACCGAGGAAGAAATGGCTGAAGAGACTGCAGAGAAAGCCGAAGCTGCAACAGAGGATGATGCGGAAGAAAATGCTGTTAAGGATATGGCAGAGAAAAATGTGACAGTGGAAGCTGATATCATGCCGGAAGAGGAAGAAGAGGAACCTTCTTTTATTGGAAAATCAGATGAAGACTTATAAAGAAATATATCTGTGGGGAAGAGAAAAACTGCAGGCAGCAGGGATTACAGAATTTGAATTGGATGCCCGACTGCTGTTGGAAGGAATCTGCCATACCAGTCGGACGGATCTGCTGGTGCATGGAGAACGGGAACTGACAGAGGAAGAGACTTTGCAGTATCAGGAACAGATTGAGAAAAGAAGCAGTAGAATTCCCCTGCAGCATATACAGGGCACTACGGAATTCATGGGACTTACTTTTCAGGTGAATGAGCATGTACTTTGCCCAAGACCGGACACAGAAGTGCTGGTAGAAGAAGTGATGAAAAATCTTCATGATGGAATGGGGATTCTGGACATGTGCACCGGAAGCGGATGCATTCTGCTCAGCCTGCTGCATTACTCCAATGATTGTACAGGTGTGGGGGTTGATTTATCCCGGGAAGCACTGGAGGTTGCCAGAGAAAATGAGAGACTGGTGTTTGGAGAAGAATCGTCGGATGCTATAGCTTTTGACGAGCAGTCTTTGCAGGAATTGTCTGTAGATGATTCACTTTCCGTATCCTGGATTCAGAGTGATCTGTTTGAAAAGGTAACCGGAAAATATGAGATTATCGTTTCAAATCCTCCCTATATTCCGACGAAAGAAATCGAGACATTAATGCCGGAGGTACGCGACCATGAACCTCACATGGCGCTGGATGGGAAAGCGGATGGACTATTTTATTACGAGAAAATTATAAAAGAGTCGCCTGCATACCTGCCGGGGGGCGGTATGTTGTTTTTTGAAATAGGATATAACCAGGGAGAGGCTGTAAGCCGGATGATGGAGCAAAGGGGATTCCGGGAAGTACAGATAGTAAAAGATTTTGCCGGACTGGATCGTGTGGTTTACGGGACCTGGGCATAAATGGATAAGTTGCACCGCACACTCGTGACTTTAGTCGTGAGTCAGGTGGCTTTACAAAACAGATAGAAAATGAAAGCTGAATAAAAAAGCACCTAAAATACAGAAAGGAACTTTTTATGTTCGATAAGTTAGATGATTTAGTAAGACGATTTGAAGAGATCATGAACGAACTGGCTGAACCGGGAGTGACAGACAACCAGCAGCGTTTTCGCGCACTGATGAAAGAACAGAGTGATCTGACTCCACTGGTTGATGCATATAAGGAGTATAAGAAATGCAAGCAGGATGTGGAAGACAGTCTGCTTATGCTGGATGAAGAATCTGATGAAGATATGCGTGAAATGTTGAAAGAAGAGCTGAGTTCTTCCAAGAAACGGATTGAGGAGCTGGAACAGGAATTGAAGATTCTACTTCTGCCCAAGGATCCTAATGATGACAAGAATGTTATCGTGGAAATCAGAGCCGGTGCAGGCGGTGATGAAGCTGCTTTGTTTGCTGCTGAGATTTACCGTATGTATGTACACTTTGCTGAGAGTAAGCGCTGGCGTGTAGAGACCATGGAAGTGGAAGAAATCGGTATTGGCGGTATGAAGAGTGTTACCTTCATGATTTCCGGCCAGGGTGCTTATTCTGTAATGAAATATGAAAGCGGTGTACATCGTGTACAACGTGTACCGGAAACGGAATCCGGTGGACGAATTCATACTTCTACGATCACCGTTGCTGTTATGCCGGAAGCAGAAGAAGTAGATGTTCAGATCGATGAAAAAGATATCCGAATCGATGTCATGAGGGCATCCGGTAATGGTGGACAGTGTGTCAATACCACAGACTCTGCGGTTCGACTGACTCATTATCCTACCGGTATCGTCATTTATAGCCAGACCGAAAAATCACAGCTTCAGAATAAAGAAAAAGCTTTTGCACTGCTTCGTGCAAAACTGTATGACATAGAATGCCAGAAGGCTCATGATGCGGAAGCAGAAGCCCGCAGAAGCCAGATCGGTACAGGTGATCGTTCTGAAAAAATCCGTACTTACAACTTCCCACAGGGACGTGTGACGGATCACCGAATCAACCTGACCTTATACAAACTGGACAAGATCATGAATGGTGATATTCAGGAAATCATCGATGGCTGTATCGCAGCCGACCAGGCTGCAAAACTGGCGAAGATGAACGAATAGGAACGAATCGCACGAACGCGACAGATATTAGAAATGGACGACGCAAATTTATTTGTGGTCGTCCATTTTTGATATCTGGCATGTGGGTCAAATCATGCTTTTTACTACCTGGAGCCAGGTTATGCATATGAGGCAGTAAAAGAAAGTTGCGGTAAAACAAATTTCTCTTTCAAATTTTGCAAGATTGATGGAGTTTACTGCTCATAGCTTGACTTTTTTATGCTAACAGTAAATCTGAATGGATTTTTCATCGAAAAATCTCAATTTCCTATGTGCACACATTTTTTTACTGCCGCAAAAAGAAATTGATGTTTACAGTCGTAGTAAAATCGGACATCAAATTTGAAATCAAAAAATTGTTACGACTTAGAAAATGAAAAACTAAACGGAGCAGTAAAGGGATGTGTCACAGAGCAGAAGAACCTATCTATATTACTAAAAATGGTTATGGCGATATGGTTATTATGAGTATGGAAATGTATGAGTCTGCCATGAAACAGCTTGCTATGTATAGGGATATTGAAATTTCTGAAAAGCAGATTGAAGCAGGTCAGGTAAAAGATGCCAGAACAGCACTCAGGGAAACGCGGGCAAAGTATGGATTATAAATTAGTTATTTCAGAGCATGCAGATGAATTACTTGATAATTTAGTATATTACTTGTTATATCGACTGAAAAGTGAGCAGGATGGGAGACATCTGTTAGATGGCATTGATGGTATTTATGACAGGCTGGAAACAAATCCTTTTCAATTTCCACTCAGCAGAGATGTTTATTTGGCGAATAAGGGCTACCACGAAGCAGTTGTTCCACAGATGGACTACATTGTCATTTATGATGTGAGGGAAGATACTGTAAATGTTGTTGGTGTTTTTCATCAATTGGAAAACTATCAAAGTAAGTTATAAAGGGATAATGTAATATTGTTGAAAACTAAAACAGTACTTTGTATTCAAAGTATTTTTGACAAATGGGAAGCTGAGATGGATAATAGATCATAGGGGAAGCCATTTATACAATTGGCCGGAATAGGAAAGGAAAACAGGAGCAATAAAATGAGTTACCTGATCTGTGAAACAACAAAAGAGCAAAGAGAGAAGATCGTTGCAGAATCTCTTGGAAATATCGAGGCAAGCTGCAACGGATGCATGGCCGGACTGGTGGAAATGTATCAGGATTATATCGATGGCAAGAAGGAGCTTCGGGATATCAATATGGAGTTTAACGCCGGCTATATCAGTGGAGATGAAGTGCCGGGAAGAAGTTCCTGCCCCATGGGAAATTAACACGCCCATAGCAAAAGATAAAGGTTTTACAACACATTTGATCAGAAGTATGATACGATAGAAAACGAGTCATAAGTATGATACGATAGAAAAAACAAGCTGCTTTGGGAGGAAGATATGAAACTTTTAGAGGAAAGAATCAGAAAAGACGGTGTGGTAAAAGAAGGAAATGTACTGAAGGTAGACAGTTTTTTAAACCATCAGATGGATATTGAACTGTTTAATGAAATGGGAAAAGAGTTCAGAAGACTTTTTCCCAGTGAAAAGATCAACAAAATTCTGACCATCGAGGCATCCGGTATCGGCATTGCCTGTATTGTAGCACAGTATTTCCATGTGCCTGTTGTTTTTGCAAAAAAGGCACAGAGCATCAACTTGGATGGGGACATGTATTGTACCAAGATTGAATCCTTTACCCATAAAAGAGTATATGATGTGATCGTGGCAAAGAAATATATTGACAAGGATGATCATATTCTGGTAATCGATGATTTCCTGGCAAACGGATGTGCTGTAAATGGTCTGATCGATATCATTCAGAATGCCGGCGCCACGGTAGAGGGTGTAGGCATTGCGGTAGAAAAGGGCTTTCAGGATGGCGGCAAGCTGCTTCGTGAAAAAGGAATCCATGTGGAATCCCTTGCTATCGTTAAGAGCATGGATTCCAAAACAGGTGAGATTGAGTTTATGTAAACCTTTGAAAAGCATATCTATGTAAAAGATGCATATGCAAAAGTATGGATATGTAAAAAATGTGTAATTATCGTCAAAACAAATGGAAAGTTCTGTTCATTCCGATTATTGACAGAGAGGAAGGCTTAGAGCTATACTTTTCTTGTTTGTTGAGAGACGGCAATGGGGCTGTACCGGCACGTACAGCTCTTTTTATGCCAAAATATTGTGCCCACAAGAGAGGAGATAAAAATGAGAAAATTTCTTGGTATTTTCTTAACAGTAGCACTTACAGCATCTATGTTAGTAGGCTGTGGCTCTTCCGCAACAGAAGAAGCACCGGCAGCAGATGCTGCAGCTGAAGAAACAGCAACAGAAGAAACAGAAGCAGCAACTCCGGAAGATGTAGCAGATGTGGATGCTTCAGGTTTAAAAGTAGGTTTCATTTTCTTACATGATGAAAACTCTACATACGACTTAAACTTCATCAATGCAGCAAAAGCAGCTTGTGAAGAAATGGGTGTTGAAGCAGTGATGAAAACAAATATTCCGGAAGGCCAGGAATGTGAAGATGCAGCATGTGAGCTTGCAGATGCAGGCTGTGACATCGTATTCGCAGACAGCTTTGGCCATGAAGGTTATATGATTGAAGCAGCAAAACAGTTCCCGGATGTTCAGTTCTGCCATGCAACAGGTACTATGGCTCATACAGAAGGTCTGGATAACTTCCACAATGCATTCGCTTCTATTTATGAAGGACGTTACCTTGCAGGTGTTGCAGCAGGTTTAAAGATCAATGAAATGATCGAAGCAGGTGACTTCACAGAAGCAGATGCAAAGATCGGTTATGTGGGTGCTTATCCATACGCTGAAGTTATTTCCGGTTATACATCTTTCTACTTAGGAGCTCGTTCTGTATGTCCTACAGCAACCATGGAAGTTACCTTTACAAACTCCTGGTATGATGAAACAGCTGAAAAAGAAGCTGCAAACAACCTGATTGCAGATGGATGTATCCTGATCAGCCAGCATGCTGACTCCATGGGTGCTCCTACCGCTTGTGAAACAGCAGGTGTTCCTAACGTTTCTTATAACGGAAGCACAGAAAGCGCTTGCCCTAACACCTTCATCGTTTCTTCCAGAATCGACTGGACACCATACTTCAAATACATCATTGGTTGCGTAGCAGCTGGTGAAAAGATTGCAACAGATTATGTTGGTACTATTGAAACAGGTTCTGTAGTTCTGACAGATCTTGGTTCTGCTGCAGCAGCAGGTACACAGGAAGCAATTGATGCAGCAAAAGCTGAAATGGAAGCTGGCACATTACATGTATTTGATACCACTACCTTTACGGTAAATGGTGAAGCATTAACAAGCTATATGGCTGATGTAGATACAGATGAAGCATATGAAGGAGATCATGAAGCAATCGTTGACGGTTACTTTGCTGAATCCGGTGAAGGACTTCGTTCTGCACCATACTTTAATGTTCAGATTGATGGTATTACATTGATTGATAAATAAGTAATCTTATTGTAAAATAGGATGGGCGGCACTACGTTTTATCGTATCGCCGTTCATCTTATTTTGTTTTTATGGATCCGTACTATGAATCGATGGAAGGATTTATGTATTCATTTTACAATGGCTTAAGACAGGGGAAGGAGATACAACATTGGATGGCAAAACTGCTGCAGTGACGTTGAAAAACATTACGAAAACCTTTGGTTCCACAGTAGCCAATGATAAAGTCTCCCTTGAGATCAACAAGGGCGAGATTTTGTCTCTGCTTGGGGAAAACGGAAGCGGAAAGACTACACTTATGAACATGCTTTCCGGTATTTATTTTCCGGATGAAGGACAGATTTTCATCAACGGAAAGGAAGAGGTGATTCGTTCACCAAAAGATGCATTTGATCTGGGAATCGGTATGGTGCATCAGCACTTCAAGCTGATCGATGTACTTACTGCCACAGAAAATATCATTCTGGGTCTGAAAGGAAAGCTGAATATCAAGGCTGCCACAAAAAAGATTCAGGAAATCTGTGACAAATATGGATTTGAGATCGATCCGAATCAGAAAATATATGATATGACAGTATCCCAGAAGCAGACGGTGGAAATCGTAAAGGTTCTTTACCGTGGGGCCGACATTCTGATCCTGGATGAGCCTACTGCGGTTCTGACTCCCCAGGAAACAGAAAAGCTGTTTGCAGTGCTTCGTAAAATGCGTGATGACGGAAAGGCTATCGTTATCATTACCCACAAAATGCATGAGGTAGAATCTCTTTCCGACCGTGTGGCTGTGCTGCGTAAGGGTGCTTACGTAGGCGATATGGTGACCAAAGAAACCAATGTAACAGAAATGACCAACATGATGGTAGGCCGCTCTGTTACCCTGAATATCGAAAGGCCGGATCCGGTGGATCCCAAGCCACGTATTGAAGTGAAAAACCTGACGGTAAGAAATGAAGAGGGTGTTGTGAAGCTGGAGGATGTTTCCTTTACTGCAAACAGTGGGGAAATCCTGGGTATTGCAGGGATTTCCGGCTGTGGCCAGAAGGAGCTTCTGGAAGCCATTGCAGGGCTTCAGGTCACAGAATCCGGTCATGTATATTACATAGAAGACAATGGGGAAAAAGAGGAACTTTTGGGAAAGGATCCTTTGGCAATCGCAGAAATGGGCGTTACCTTATCCTTTGTACCGGAAGATCGTCTGGGTATGGGCCTTTTGGGAAATATGGACCTGACAGACAATATGCTTCTGCGTTCCTTCCGTAAGGGACATTCCTTATTTACAGATAAAAAAGAGCCAAAGCATCTGGCAGAGAAGGTGGTAGATGATCTGGAGGTTGTGACTCCAAGCATCTCCACACCGGTGAGAAAGCTTTCCGGTGGTAATGTGCAGAAAGTACTGGTTGGACGTGAGATTGCAGCAGCACCGAAGGTACTCCTCACTGCATATGCAGTAAGAGGACTGGATATCAATTCCTCCTATGCCATTTATGATCTGATCAATCAGCAGAAAAAAGAAGGTGTAGCAGTTATTTTCGTTGGGGAAGACCTGGATGTGCTTCTGGAACTTTCCGACCGTATTTTAGTTCTCTGCGGCGGAAAAGTGAATGGAATTCTGGATGGAAGAACTGCGGATAAAAATGAGGTCGGTATGTTAATGACCAGAATGGGAGGTACACAGGACAATGCATGAGAAACACCGTGAACCACTTTTTCATATTGTAAAACGGGATGGTCTGCCATGGTATCGTTCTCTGATGATCCGTTTTGTGGCAATCCTGATCGCCCTGGTTTTCTGTGGGATCATAACCACCATTACAACCGGTATCAATCCCCTGGAAGTGTACGGAACCATGATAACCGGAGCGTTCGGAACTTCCAGAAAAATCTGGATTACATTGCAGAATATTTCTATTTTACTGTTGATTTCCCTGGCACTTACCCCCGCATTCCGGATGCGTTTCTGGAACATCGGTGGAGAAGGACAGGTACTGATCGGTGGTCTGACAGCAGCCGCCTGCATGATCTGCCTGGGAAATAAACTGCCCAATGCACTGGTAATCCTCTGCATGATCATTACCAGTATCGCCGCAGGCGCTGTCTGGGGATTTATTCCTGCTTTTTTCAAAGCAAAATGGAACACCAATGAAACGCTGTCCACACTGATGATGAACTACATCGCTACTCAGCTTGTGGCATTCTATACCGTGGTATGGGAAGTGCCGAAGGGGTCCGGAAAAATCGGGATCATCAATCAGGATTCCAATATCGGATGGCTTCCACAGGTGTTTGGTTCCAAATATCTGCTCAGTATCATCGTAGCAGTGGTGATCACCATTTTTATGTGGATTTATTTATACTACAGTAAACAGGGTTATGAAATCTCTGTGGTGGGAGAAAGCGAGAAAACAGCCAGATATGTTGGTATTAAAGTAGAAAAGGTGATTATCCGCACCATGTTACTTTCCGGTGCAATCTGTGGTCTGGTAGGTCTTTTACTGGTGGGCTTTATCAACCACACCGTTACTACCACCATTGCCGGTGGACAGGGCTTTACAGCAGTTCTGGTATCCTGGATGTCTAAATTCAATCCGCTTTCCATGATATTCTCCAGTTCCCTGATTATCTTTATGAATCGTGGTGCCGGTGAGATTTCAACGAATTTTGGATTGAACCAGTCCTTTGCAGATATATTGACAGGTATTATCCTGTTTTTCATTATTGGTTGTGAATTCTTTATTTCATATAAACTTAGTTTCCGTAAGAAAAAAGGAAAGGAGGAAGAAGCCTGATGTTTGGATTTTTGATGAATTTTATTCCCAGAGCAGTCGTACAGGGAATTCCTCTTTTGTATGGAAGTACCGGTGAAATCATTACTCAGAAATCAGGAAACCTGAATCTGGGTATACCGGGTGTTATGTATGTGGGCGCGATCAGCGGTGTTATCGGTGCTTTTTTCTATGAAAACTCAGGCGCTGCCATCAATCCCTTTCTGGCAGTTTTGATTCCCCTGTTATGCTGCCTGATCGGTTCTCTTTTGATGGGACTTTTGTATTGTTTCCTGACCGTAAGCCTTCGGGCCAACCAGAACGTCACCGGTCTGGCGCTGACCACCTTCGGTGTAGGCTTCGGTAACTTTTTCGGCGGCTCCCTGATCAAACTGGTGAACAGTGATGTGCCATCCATTGCACTTTCCACCACCAGCAGTTATTTCAGCAAATCTCTGCCATTTGCCTCCAAACTGGGTGGATTTGGAAAAATCTTTTTTTCCTACAGTTTTCTGGCATACCTGGCTATTATCATAGCATTTGTGGCATCCTATGTTTTGAATCGCACCAGAGCAGGTCTTCACCTTCGTGCAGTTGGTGAAAATCCTAATACAGCCGATGCGGCGGGAATCAATGTAACAAAGTATAAATATGTGGCAACCTGTGTGGGATGTATGATAGCCGGTCTGGGTGGCCTGTATTATGTCATGGATTATGCCTGCGGCGTCTGGTCCAATGATGCCTTTGGAGATCGTGGCTGGCTGGCCATCGCACTGGTTATCTTTACCATCTGGCGTCCGAACTTAAGCGTACTGGCATCCTTCCTGTTTGGTGGACTTTACATCCTGTATCTGTACATTCCTACCGGTATGGATCATATGGAATATCAGGAGATATATAAAATGATACCTTATGTGGTAACACTGGTTGTTCTGGTCATCACAAGCATGCGGAGCAAGCGTGAAAATCAGCCACCGGCAAGCCTGGGACTTCCGTATTTCAGGGAAGAACGGTAGGATATTTTCTATTTTCCCTTCTGAAGGGATGCAATATATTCTTTTGGAGTACAATTCATATACTTTTTGAATACTTTGTTGAAATAACTGGCGTTATTGAATCCTACAGAAAGTGCCAGCGAGGAGATGGAGATTTTCTCCGTCGATTCGATCATCAGCTGGCTGGCTACATAAATGCGGTATTTCATCAGGTATTCAAAAGGTGTCATTTTCAGAGTGCGTTTAAAGAATCTGCAGCATTCGCTTTTGCTGACATGCACAGAGGCAGCAATCTCATCCAGAGTGACATTATCAGCATAATTCTCTTCGATGTAGGTAATAGCGGATTTGATGCGCTCGTTATCTACCGATAATGTGACAGCCGGTTTTTCAGAAAACTGCGTATCGGAAATTTTCTCATAAAGCTTAAACCATAATTGACAAAGATAGCCCTTGGTGACCAATTCAAAACCGGGCTTTTTTGTCATATTGATGGCAATGATATCGTCTACAATATTTAAGACTTCCTCGTCCCAGGCATTTTCAACATCCAATAAAAGAATGTGAAAAGAAGAAAGAACCGGATGGAGAAACTTCGCTGTCATGGATAACTGGGAAGGCTCCAGAAAAAAGCGGGGAGAAAAAGCGATCGTATAACAGGTACAGGCTTTCGGACTTATGGACTGAAAAGCATGTACTGTATTTTGATTGATGATAATGCCCTGTCCTGCACTTAAATCCAATAAGTCAGTTTCCGTTTGAACCCGGAGACTGCCACTGTTTACAATCAACAGCTCTATTTCATCATGCCAATGCCAGTGAGTATTTTCCGTAGTAAAGGAAAAATCTGTAAAGCAGACAGAAACAGGATATTCCTGCTGCATTCCTTCCGGCACATATTTTTTTGTATAGATAGAATTCATTTCTTTTGCCATAGTTTCATTTTAGAAGTCGCCTGAAGTGAAGTCAATATTTCTCTTGATTTTTATAAAATATAAGGAATATTTTGCTAAGAAATGGTGGAAAAGAAAAGGAGAGTTTACTATAATTGAAGTAGTATGGGGGGATTGATTGCTATGGGGAATAAAAGGAAAAAAGAAAATGATATTTCTGTTTACATTGAGGATCAGGAATATATCGCAAATACATATGTGATGAAGTGTTATTTTATTTCCATACTCGTGTATACAGCATGTTTTATTTTAAATCTGGCAGGGATTTTCATCATTGATCAGGAACTGATGCAGAGAGGTTATTTTTCATCCCTCCTTCTTTACCTTGTGACCTGTTTGATTGCAAAGAAGGTCTCTTTGTCAGATAACAGAGTGAAATATTTCATTTTGCTTAGTGAAGTAATGATGTTTACCATAGCAGGTGTCTTTGTCACCTATCATGTGGTATTTGCAATTGCACTTCCTTTTTTGCAGGCAATCTTATATGCATCTCAAAAGGTTATGAATTATGTATATATATTATCTGTGGTCAGTACCATACTTGTAGTATATGGGGGCTATTATTTTGGCCTTTGTGATGCAAATATGTTGTTGCTGACCTCACAGACTGCGCAGCATTATGTGGTCGACGGGCAATTTGCATCTATGGCAATCAATCCCAATCCGGCCCTTTCTTTAATGCTGTTTTTTATTTTGCCAAGGTGTTTGATTTTTGTAGCTTTTGGATTCATCTGTCGTGGTATCTACCATATTGTCAGTGGAAGTCTGGAAAAAGCAAAACTGACCGAACAGCTTCAGCAGGCAAAGGTAGAAGCAGAAAGGGCCAATCAGGCGAAAACCAAGTTTCTCGCCAAAGTTTCCCATGAAATCAGAACGCCGATCAATGCCATCCTTGGTATGGATGAAATGATTCTCCGTGAAAACTGTGGAAAGAATATCGAAGTATATGCCAATGATATAAAAGATTCCTCTATGGTGCTTCTAAATATTGTGAACGAAATTTTGGATTCTTCCAAAATTGAGTCCGGTATGATGGAGATCGTACCGATAGAATATCATATCGGCAGTTTATTAAATGATATATATAACATGATCAGGGTAAAGACGAAGGAGAAAAGCCTGAAGCTGGTATTTGAGGTGGACCCATCCATGCCAAGTGGTTTTTACGGGGATGATAAAAGAATCAGACAGATTCTCGTGAATCTTCTGACCAATGCGGTGAAGTATACCAATCAGGGCCAGATTACCTTATCGGTAAACTGCCATGTGGAAGGGAAAAAGGCTGTGCTTCATTTCGCTGTAAAAGATACCGGAATTGGTATCAAGCAGGAGGATATGGAGTTGCTTTCCAAAGAGTATCAGAGACTTGACCTGGCACGGAACAGAAACGTGGAAGGAACCGGACTTGGAATGGTAATCGTCCAGCAGTTTTTGGGACTTATGGGGAGTAAGCTGGATATTCAAAGTGAATATGAAAAGGGAAGTGTATTTTCTTTTGATTTAGAGCAGCAGATCATGCGACGGGAACCGGTTGGCGACTTTAGAAAACGTTTGGACAAGCAGTCTGAGAAGAAAAAGAATGCCCTTACTTTTTCTGCTCCTCTTGCCAAGGTTTTGGTCGTGGACGATAGTGTTATGAATTTAAAGGTTTTCAAGAATCTTTTGAAAAGAACCAACATTCAGGTATTTGAGGCAAACAGTGGAAAGAAATGTCTGGAGATGTTGGAAGAAGAGAACTTTGATATTGTTTTTCTGGACCATATGATGCCTGAAATGGATGGTATTGAAACCAGACGTATTATCTGCGAAAGGCATTTATGCGATCGTAATCCGATTATCATGCTGACCGCCAATGCCATTGTTGGTGACAGAGAGCGCTATCTGGAGGAAGGCTTTGACGACTTTCTGGCAAAGCCCATTATGCCGGAGGAATTGGACTATATGTTGTTCCGCTATCTGCCAAAGAATCTGATACATACAGGAGAATCGGTAGAGACGATCATACAATCCGATGCATTACTGTCTTCTGTCATATCCAGGTCTGAGGAGTCCGCAGATGACAATGCACCGAAGCTGACAGAAAGAAATGCGGCAGAAACAAATGTGGCAGAAACAAATGTGGCAGAACAAAATGTGTCAGGTCAAAATGGGGAGAAGCAGAGCCCATCACCACAGAAAAATGCGTTGGATAAACTGGTGCAAAAACTGCCTGATTTGCAGGTGCGAAAGGGACTGGAACTGTGTAGTGGAGATACAGAGTTTTATCTGGAAATTCTGGGTGATTTTACTCAATCGCAGATTAAGAGTGAACTTCATCAGTATTTCGAAGGAAATCATTTTAAAAACTATGGAATACGTATTCAGGGATTTAAGAACAATGCCTATTCCGTAGGGGCAAAAAAGATGGGTGATTTGGCCTATGAAATGGAAAAATTGAGTAAATCCATGGCGGCTTCAGAAGGGGAAGACAGATCAAAAGAAAAGAGTGCATTGATGGAAATGCAGCAGCAGTTGTTTGTGATGTATGATAAGGTGTGTCAGGTATATGGGGAGATGTTCTGAGAATATCTGACAGGTGTGAGAAATGAGGGGATTTCTATTGAAGAACTGGCTGAAAAAAACAATGATTCTTGTCATTGGAATTGGATTAAATATTGCAGGAAGGTATATCGCACATCATTTCGTGCTGCCTGTGTGGCTGGATATGATAGGTACCTGCATTGCTTCTTATTATGGTGGACTATGGATCGGAATATTGGCCGGGTTATCCAACAATCTGATCTTTGCCATCTATGATCCTACGGTGCTTATCTATGCAGCGACCAGTGTGACGGCGGCTATTCTGATTCATGTTTTTATGAAAAAGGGATTTATCAATAACATATCGCAGGCTTTTATAGCCAGTTTCTGGCTTGGTGTTTTATGTACGGTTGTTTCTACGCCATTAAATGTGCTGGTAAATGGTGGCTATTCAGGAAATGTCTGGGGGGATACCCTGGTGGATATGCTGCGCTGGCATGATGTACCCCTTGTAATATCTTCCCTGGCTGGTGAAGTGATTCTCGAAATCATTGATAAACAGATTTGTGTCATCCTTGCATATCTGCTGATACGTATCTGGGATACCTGCAGAAGAAAAAAGAAGGGAAAAACTCAGGCGGCAGCAGGCATTCTTTTGATCGGAATGATGCTTTCCCAGCTTATGGCACCATTACAGATAAAAGCTGCAGAAGAAATGCCGGAGGATAGTTTTACCAAAAAGATTTATAACAATACCAATGGAATGGTATCTTCAGAGGCTAATTCCATTTGTGGAACAGAGGATGGATATATTTGGTTAGGCAGTTATGCAGGTTTGACCAGATACGATGGAAAGGAGTTTGAATTTATCCGGGAAGGCGGTCTGGTGAATGTTGTCTGCATGATGAATGACAGCAGTGGCAGATTATGGATTGGTACAAATGATGCCGGTATTGCCCGTTATGAAAATGGCCGATATACCTATTTCACCATGGAAGATGGACTTCCGTCCAATACGGTAAAGTGTTTTGCAGAAGATGAAAATGGAAATGTTTATGTAGGAACCAGTGATAAAATCTGTATGTTCCATAAGGATGATCGGATTGAAGTCATGGGCCAGGGGATTACCTTTGCAAAGGTTATGACTGTTTATCAGGATAAACTGTTGGTACTGGACAACAATGGAACGATGTATGCCATCGATGATAATAATACGATAGCTCTTTCCGGATACCTGGGAAAGGATCTTTTTTTCTATTCCTTATGTAATACATCCAAAGGATTATTGGTAGGAACAGAAACAGGAGAACTGTTTTGGGCAGATGTAACAGAGCGGGAAATTATTCTTTGCAGTCAGGTTGTAATGACGGCAAATCAAATTTCAGCTCTTTATGAAGACAGTGCCGGCCGAATCTGGGTTGCCACAGAAAGTGAATTTGGTTATCTGGATGATAAGAATGCCTATCGAACCATTTCTTCAGATAACTTCAATTCATCTATTGAATGCTTTTATGAAGATTATCAGGGAAATATATGGGTTGCCTCTTCTCATTATGGGGTAATGAAGCTTTCGGAAAGTCCTTTTGCCAACCTGTTTGACAAAATAGGAATGGAAGGTACATACACCAATGCAGTGGAATACTATCAGGGCGATTTTTACTGTGGTACAGACACCGGTCTGGTGGTATTAAATGAGAAGTACGAGAAAATCAGTAATGAACTGGTAGAAGCTGTTGGTGAGTCCAGAGTGCGTTCCATCATGGCGGATTCCCAGAATCAGTTGTGGGTTTGTACCTATAGCGGACTGTTTTGCCAGGATGCCCAGGGAACGATTCATTTTTATAATCAGGAAAACAGTCAGACTACCAGTGACCGTTTCCGGTGTATTACAGAGCTTCGTGATGGCAGCGTTGCTGTTGGAACAGCAGATGGTGTCAATTTGATTCGAGATGAAAAATTGACCGGTACGTTGACATCGGAAGAGGGCCTGGCCAATACCCAGATTCTTTCGATTGCAGAAGGAAAGGATGGAACCATATGGGCCGGTAGTGATGGCAGTGGTATCTATCTTATTTCTGATGGAAAACTGATCGGAAATTATACCGATCAGGATGGCCTGTCCTCCAATGTAATTTTAAGAATTGTTCCATACGAAAAGGGATACCTGATTGTAACCAGTAATGCCCTTTGTCACATGGATTTAGAAGGGAATATAAAAAAACTGGACAAGTTCCCATATTTTAACAACTATGATGTGATCATAGATGGAGATATCGCCTATGTAACCTGCAGTGCAGGGCTTTATAAGGTGAATCTGGAAGAATTGTGCATAGATGGTGGAAGTCAGTTCCGGCTATATGGAGCCGGAGATGGACTGGTTTCCGGTCTTACGCCAAATTCCTGGAACTATAAGACAGAGGATGGGCAGCTTTATCTATGTAGTAATAGTGGGATTATTCTTTTTGACGGAGGAAAAGAGCATTCCAGGGAGCAGATGAAGTATGGCATTGTATCGGTACAATGTGATGGAAAAGAATTGGAAATTACAGATGGAACTGACTATGTAGTTCCATATAATGCCAAAAATGTTTCCATTTATGCTTCTGTACGTAATTATGCCTTTACAGATGTCAAAGTACGCTTCTTTATCAAAGGCCTGGATAATAATCCAATTGTCTGTGACTGGAATAAAGTAGAACCGATCAGAATTTTAAAACCTGATTTATCAGAATATACAATCTGTCTGCAGATTTTGGATAGTACAGGAAATCATGTTTTACAGGAAACGAATTATATCGTGCAAAGAGAGCTGAGGGCATGGGAAAGACCTGCTTTTAAAGTTTATTTGTGGATTGTTTCTTTAGAGATCCTGATTTCTACGCTTTTCAGTGTGGCCAGTATGATTTTGTTTATTCTAAGAAAAAATGAATTGGAATTAAATCAGGCCACCCTGGAGAAAAAGGTACAGGAACAAACCAGTGAACTACGCAGTCAACAGAAAGCTACCAAAAAATTGTTCCTGCAGACAGTGACAGCACTTAGTGAAGCGGTGGATGCCAAGGACAGATATACCAGTGGTCATTCCAAACGAGTGGCAGAATACGCCAGAATGATTGCTGAAAGAATGGGGAAAGACAAAGAAGAGCAGGAAGAAATATACAGGGCAGGACTTCTCCATGATGTGGGTAAAATCCGTATTCCCAATTCCATCATCAATAAAGAAGGAAAACTGACAGATGAAGAATTTAATATCATAAAAGTACATCCTATTACCGGATATCATATTTTGAAAGGTATTGGTGGCAGCCACAGGATCGCCATTGCCACAAAATACCATCATGAAAGATATGATGGTTCCGGCTATCCCAACAGAATTTCCGGGGAAAACATACCGGAAATGGCAAGAATTCTTGCAGTGGCGGATTCCTATGATGCCATGACCAGTAATCGTAGTTATCGAAAAGCACTTCCCCGGGAAGTGGTACGAAGCATCATAGAAGAAGGAAAAGGCACGCAGTTTGACCCGGCTATTGCTGATGTAATGCTTCAGATGATTGATGAAGATAAAGAATATAAAATGAGGCAGGTTGATGACGCACAAAAAATCATCCTTGTAGTAGATGATGAGCCTATGAACCATAAAGTGATTGCACATATCATGAAGGATGAGCCGATGTATGCAACCATACCTGCGTCCGGTGGAAGGCAGGCGTTGGATATTCTGGAAAAAGAGACCGTCGACCTGATTTTGCTGGATATCAGTATGCCTGATCTGGATGGACTGGAAACCCTGAAGCTGATTCGAGAGGAATATCAGACCCCAGTCGTTTTGATGACCGATGAAAATAATTTGAATACATTAGAGGAATTTGCAAGATTAGACTGCGATGAATATGTTACAAAACCATTCCTGCCGCTATTGATCAAAGAAGTCATTCACAATATGACAGAAAGAACGGAACTTGATGTCTGGTAATGCGCATATAATGATAAAGAAGATAGATTGAGCGTGGAAAATCAAGTTGGATCAAAATGGTTTGTTTTTTGAAAATGATCAAAAAAGGGAGAATCTGCTGAATCTCTCCCTGCAGGCAACAGAAGAGGAAAGAAATGCTTCCCTGGAACTGGGAGTAGGGGTATCTGAAAACGACAGATGGGAACTTGTTCTAAAATATCATGGAGATTTACAGACAAGGATATCTCAGATTGAGCAAAGGGAAAACACCAATTTTTACCTGGAACTTCTGCTTCCCGGCTATGCCATTGTCAATGTGTTAAAAGAATGGGTCAATCTTTTATCGGAACTGCCTGAAATAGACTATATTGAAAAAGCAAAAGCTTTATATGAAGAGGCAACAACTTTGTCCCAGGGGAAAATAGCGGCCTGTATACCGGAGGTAACAGAAAGAGGACTGATGTTAACCGGGGAAGGTGTACTTCTGGGAATACCGGATTCCGGCATCGATTATGGAAGCCCCATATTCCGGGATGCACAGGGAAACAGCCGGATACGCTTTTTGTGGGACCAGTCCAAGACGCCGGATTCTTCCATAGGAGAAAGCCCTCCGGAAGGCTTTTGGGAGGGTGTAGAGTACAACAGAGAACAGTTGAATCAGAGTATTCGGGATATGCAGAATCAAAATATCCCGGATCAGAATAACCAGAACATGGCCGGAACAGAAGAACTTAGTTTTGATCGTTCCGGCCATGGTTCTGCGGTAGCGGCCATTGCTGGCGGAAAAGGCGGAGTCGCTGAAAAGAGTGACTTTCTGATCGTTAAGCTGGGAAGCGGAAATCCCAAGGGCTTTACCCGGACAACAGAGCTCATGCGGGCAGTGACCTGGATGTTGCAAAAAGCCCAGCAGCTTGGCATGCCACTTGCCATAAACATCAGTTACGGCAGTACCTATGGGGCACATGATGGAAGTTCCCTGCTGGAGCAATTTTTGAATACTGCATCAAATACCTACAAAACGGTATTATGTGTGGGGAGCGGAAATGAAGGTGCGGCAGCAGGGCACCTGGAACTGGAACTCACGAAAGAATCAGAATCTTTGGAAGGTGTGTTCACCGGAAGACCGCAAAAGCAGCTTGTGGAATGGAATATCGCACTATACCAAAGCTCTATTTCCCTGGCCATCTGGAAAAATTATGCAGATGAAATCGATGTGGCACTGACATCCCCGGGGGGAAGACAGATCGTTATTTCTTTGGAAAACATGGGAAAGCAGATCTTTGAGATCGAACAGACCAGAATCCTGTTTTATCTGGGAGATCCCACTCCTTATAGCAGGATACAGGAATATTATTTTGATTTTATTGGAAATCCCTATGTAGCAAATGGTATCTGGCAGCTGGAAATCCGGGGAATCAGAATACGGGATGGTAGGCTCAGAATGTACTTACCCTCGAATGTGGTACTGAATCAGGGGACCGGCTTTTTCCGGCCTACACCCACCGGAACCTTTACCATACCCGGAACCGCAGAAAAAGTGATCACTGTGGGAGCCTATCATACGGTGTATCGGGAATACGCGGATTTTTCCGGCAGAGGATTTGAAAATATGGAAAATGCCCAGAAACCGGATCTGGTAGCACCGGGAGTAGATCTTCTGGTACCGGACAGAACCGGGGGCTATACCAGCGTAACGGGCACCTCTTTTGCAGCGCCCTTTGTGACCGGGAGCTGCGCACTTTTGATGGAATGGGGAATTGTAAGGGGAAATGATCCCTTTTTATATGGAGAAAAGCTGAAAGCATATCTGATCGGAGGCACACAGGAGCTGGCAGGAAGTTCCGGTTCCTCATCCGGCTCTCCCACATCTACGGAATCAGAGACCGGGACAGAGTATCCCAATGCCCGGGTGGGCTGGGGAGCGCTGTGTCTGGGGGATAGTATTCCGGAATAACCTGCCTTTTTGCCTATAAAATACAATGAGAAAAATTCTCAGTATGAAATCATAAGCTAGTGCTTTTCCTTCCATGGCCCGTTGTAATAAAATACGATGGACAAAACGGAGGCAACACACCACCCGATTGGCCATGCACACCAGATGCCGGTTGCACCCAGTACTGTTCTGGAAAAACAAAAAGCAAGCAGCACACGGAGAATTAAATCTGTAAAGGTTGAGATCATAAATTTCTGCATCATACCTGCTCCTCTCAAAATGCCATCTGCCACTAACTTCGCGGAAATTACGAAATAGAAAGGGGACAGGATTTTTATAATGATGAGAGATGTTGCCTGTTATGGCAAAAAGGATCTTGAAAAAATCTCAATAAGATTTTTATTGAGAAAAAGTGTTGACAAAAGCAGTTAGTTATACTAAACTTAATTCGGTTAGGGAAAACTAACAATAGTTTATTGACACATACTGCTATAGATTATGCTATTTATAGAAAGGATGGATGGAGAACATGTTTTTATCAGATGCGGTTGCTGGAGAAGAATATTTTGTAAAAAACATTGAAACCGAAGATGAGGAATTGGAGTCATTCTTGTTTTCTTTAGGGTGTTATAGCGGAGAGCCAATTACTGTAATTTCTCATATAAAAGGCGGATGTGTTGTTTCTATCAAAGATGCCAGATATAACATTGATACTGATTTAGCAAAGGCTATTTCAATATAAAAGAGATTGAAAAAAATAGTGATGAAAGCACTATTTTTTTTAAGAACAAGTTAGTGAAAACTAACAAAAGTTGTATGCATGAAATTTAAAAAGGAGGATGTGTCATGAGAATCGCATTAACGGGTAATCCTAATAGTGGAAAGACCACGATGTATAATGCCCTTACGGGAAGAAACGAAAAGGTTGGAAACTGGGCCGGTGTTACCGTGGAGAAAAAGGAAAGCCTCATTAAAAAGGTTTATTATGATGGGGAGGAAGAACTGATTGCAGTAGATTTACCGGGGGCTTATTCTATGTCACCCTTTACTTCCGAGGAAAGTATTACCAGTGGATATGTAAAGAATGAAAATCCGGATGCCATTATTAATATTGTAGATGCTACGAATTTGAGCCGAAGTCTTTTCTTTACAATACAACTTCTGGAACTTGGTATTCCTGTGGTAGTTGCACTGAACAAGAGTGATATTAACGAAAAGAAAGATATACAAATCGATGTGGAGCTTTTATCCAACAAGCTTGGTTGTCCGGTTATCAAGACAGTTTCCACTTCTTCCGGTCATGATGGACTGAAGGATGTGGTAATAAAAGCAGCTTCCTTAAAGGGGCAGGAGCAGAAGGCTCCTTATGTTCAGGCTGATATTGATCTACATAATAAGAGCGAGGTAGAGGCTGAAGACAGAAAACGTTTTGAATTTGTAAAGTCCATCGTTGCTTCTGTGGAAAAGCGTAAAGTTTTGACGAAAGAGAAAAACAGTCAGGACAAAATCGATGCTGTTCTTACCAATCCGGTGCTGGGTATCCTGATTTTTGCGGTAGTAATGTTCGGCGTATTTTACATTTCACAGTCTACCCTTGGAACCTGGATCGCAGACTGGCTGGTTGGCTGGATTGAAATTTTCCAGGAATGGGTTGCAGGACTTGTAGAAAATGCAAATCCATTCTTACAGTCCCTTCTTGTAGATGGAATCATCGGAGGTGTAGGTGCCGTTGTGGGATTCCTGCCACTGGTCATGGTAATGTATTTCCTGATCGCTCTTTTGGAAGACTGTGGATACATGGCACGCGCCACTGTGGTTCTGGATCCTATATTTAAAAGAGTAGGACTTTCCGGGAAATCAGTAATCCCAATGGTAATCGGTACCGGATGTGCCATTCCGGGTATTATGGCATGTCGTACCATTCGTAATGAGAGAGAAAGACGGACCACAGCCATGCTTACACCATTCATGCCTTGTGGTGCAAAACTTCCTGTTATTGCACTGTTTGCCGGTGCATTTTTCCCGGATACACCTTGGGTAGGAACAGTGATGTACTTCGTTGGTATCGGACTGATTCTACTGGGAGCATTATTAGTGAAGGCTATTACAGGATATAAATACAGAAAATCATTCTTTATCATTGAGCTACCGGAATATAAGCTACCAAGCCTGAAAAGAGCTACGATTTCCATGCTTGGACGAGGCAAGGCCTATATCATCAAGGCAGGAACCATTATTCTGGTTTGTAATACCATCGTGCAGATCATGCAGTCCTTTGACTGGCATCTGCAGGTAGTGGAAGAAGGAATGGAAAGCACATCCATCCTTGCTTCGATCGCTTCTCCGATTGCATTCCTTTTAGTACCTGTTGTTGGTATTGCAGCATGGCAGCTCGCAGCAGCTGCTGTAACAGGCTTTATTGCAAAGGAAAATGTAGTAGGAACACTGGCTGTCTGCTATGGATTAAGTGCTTTTATTGATACGGAAGAGCTTGCACTGGTTGGTGATGGTAATGTGGTTGCATCAGCCATGGCAATCACAAAAGTGGCAGCCCTTGCTTACCTGATGTTTAACTTATTTACACCCCCTTGTTTTGCAGCCCTTGGTGCCATGAACTCAGAAATGCAAAGCAAAAAATGGCTGTGGGGTGGTATAGCACTTCAGTTAGGAACCGGTTATGTAGTCGCTTTCCTGGTATATCAGATTGGTACATTGATTACAACAGGAGGACTTGGAAACGGATTTGTTCCGGGACTCATTGCAGTAATTTTAATGGTTGCTGTTGTTGTAGGAATCATCAACAAAACAAATACGCAGTTTAAAGCAGAGTATGAGTTGAAGAAAGCAGCATAAGTGTAACTTTTTTATAAGTTCAGCGAGAAAGGAGCGGCAATGGAGAATTTGATAGTCACTGGAATTCTGTTGGTTTTAGTAGGTGCAGCGTGTTTTTACATACGAAAGGAAAAGAAGAAAGGCACCAGATGCATCGGATGTCCATCTGCCGGGTGCTGCTCAGCGAAATGTGGTGCAAACATAACAGAAAGCTGCAATTGTCATACCGGTAGCAATTAAGTTTATGCCTGCACTGAAAAGCGCAGGCATTTTTTGTTATGGCGACGAGGAAAATGCTCGGCGTGCTTGCACGCATGAGTATTTGACGACCGCTAATCAGAGCGAGATTCGCAAAGCGTATCTCGACTCTGAATGAGGAACAAAAATGCAGAAGGAAATAATGTTGCAGCGCCTGAAAGAAAAAGGTTGCAGAATAACAAAACAACGCAAAATACTGATAGATATTATTTTACAGGGAGAGTGTACCAGCTGTAAGGAAATATACTATAAAGCAGCAGAAAAAGATCCGTCAATTGGTGCTGCAACCGTATATCGCATGATCAATCTTATGGAGGAAATTGGAGCAATCAGCAGAAAGAATATGTATCGTATTTCCTGTGGGATGGATTGTAACAGGGAAAATGCATGTGTCATTGAACTGGATGACCGGAGCACTTGTAAGAAAGAAAGTGGTTTTATGGAGGACTGTGAGTATTGCAAGAATACAGTTGATTATCATGAAATCATTGATTGTATCACCTGTGCATTGGATGCCAGAGATCCTTATACAGCAGGGCATTCGGAACGGGTCAGCGATATGGCGTTTACAGTATGCCGGTTGCTTGGATTAACAGAACAAGACACAGAAAAAATACATATTGCGGCACATTTGCATGATATTGGTAAAATCGGTGTTCCGGATGCAATCCTGAACAAGGAAGGAAAACTGATAGAAGAGGAATTTAGCTATATTAAAAAGCATCCGGGGATTGGAGCTGATATTTTGAAAAAATCCCATGAATTAGGAGAACTTTCCGATATCGTACTGATGCATCATGAAAGATATGATGGCAGAGGATATCCATTGGGAAAGAAAGGTACAGACATTCCGGTAGGCGCAAGAATCATTGCAATATGTGATTCCATCGATGCGATTACTTCCAACCGCTGTTATCGAAAGGCCCATGATTTTGTGTATTGTTATCAGGAAATAGAGAAAAATCTGGGGAAAATGTATGATCCTGTTATTGGACAGTATGTACTGGACAATTGGGATGAAGTGATAAATGTTGTTCAGTCAAGAGCACAGTAAACGCTGTACAAATAGTTTCTGCAAACAACAGAATACGTTTTTGCAAACAACAGAATATGTTTCCGTAAACAACAGAATATGGCGATTGAAACTCTGTGGTTTTCCTATTATAATAATTTGCGGTATGAAATGAAAATGATACATCATAGTGTAGAAAGCTTTTACGTGAAAGAAAAATTTGCTGGAAAAATGCAAAACATATGTGATGGGAAAAGAGAAACAGAGAATGGTGGATGAAAATACAAAACTGGAAAAGATAGAGATCACCGTGGAAGAGATGGGGAACCTTTCTCCGGAGCAGTATCAGCTGATTGATATCAGGGGAGAGAATGCTATCGCATATGGAACCATAGAAGGAGCGATTTGCATCCCGGAAGAAACGGTTCGGGAGCATATGGATGAAATTTCCCGGGAGAAAATGGTACTGTTCTGCTGTAACAGAGGACTTGTGAGCATCGATGTGGCAGAATGGTTTCGAGAACAGGGCTTTCATGCATATAGCCTGAAGGGCGGCTATACAGCCTATGTTCTGGAAATGATGAGGCAGTCCGAGAACCAAAATAGAAAAGAAGAAATCGAAAAAAGCATCCGCAAGAAATTTCACAAAAATATTTTTTCCAAATTTGCAAAAGCAATCAATGAGTATGACTTGCTTCAGGAAAATGATAAGGTGGCAGTCTGCATTTCCGGTGGAAAAGATTCTATGCTGATGGCAAAGCTTTTTCAGGAATTAAAGCGCCATGACAAGTTCCCCTTTGAACTGGTCTTTCTGGTAATGGATCCGGGATACAGCAGGGAAAACAGAAAAATCATTGAGCAGAATGCAAAAATGATGGATATTCCGATTACGGTGTTTGAAACCAATATTTTCGATTCAGTATATGAGATAGAAAAATCTCCCTGTTATTTATGCGCCAGAATGCGCCGGGGATATTTATACAGCAAGGCAAAAGAGCTGGGGTGCAATAAGATTGCACTGGGACATCATTATGATGATGTGATCGAAACCATCTTGATGGGAATGTTATATGGAGCGCAGGTGCAGACCATGATGCCAAAACTTCACAGTACGAATTTTGAAGGAATGGAATTGATCAGACCCATGTATCTGGTGCGGGAAGAAGACATTAAGCATTGGCGAGACTACAACGGATTGAAATTCCTCCAGTGTGCGTGTCGTTTTACCGATAACTGCAGCTCCTGCCGGACGGATGGCACAGACGCATCCAAGCGAATGGAAATCAAAAAGATGATTGCAGAGATGAAAAAGACCAATCCTTATGTGGAGGCAAATATTTTCAGAAGTGTGGAAAATGTGAATCTGAAAACGATCATCGCATATAAGGATAATGGCGTGAAGCACCATTTCCTGGAAAGCTATGATAAAAAAGAGCATGTGAGGGATTAACCCTTCACATGCTTTTTGATTGCTTCAAAACTTTCTTTACTGATGACATGTTCCATTTTGCAGGCGTCTTCGTTGGCAATTTCCGCAGGGACGCCCATACTTTTAAGCCATGAGGAAAGAAGTTCATGACGTTCATAAATCATTTCAGCGATTTTTTTGCCACTATCGGTCAAATAGATAAAACCCTGATCAGAAACAGCAATATGATTTTTTTCACGAAGATTTTTCATAGCAATGCTGACACTTGATTTCTTAAAATCCAGTTCGTTTGCTATATCGACAGAACGGACAACCGGCAATTTTTTGCTGAGAAGCAAAATGGTTTCCAAATAATTTTCAGCTGATTCATTTACATAGGTTTTCATTGAAAGATACACTCCATATGGTTTACTGATTTCGCTAAGTATACCATATTTTTCGGGAGATTACAAATCAATGGGCAGACGGAAATGCTACCCGGAAATATTATCATATATTAAGTACATATTTCTCGGTGGGTTACTTTTATTGGCTATTAGAAGCTGATTGAGTCAGACGTGCAAGTTTGGCCTCCAGCTCTGCCTGCACTTCTTCCCAGTTTTGTAACTGTATTTTTGAATTGAAAAGATATTTTACGATTTTTGAATAAAAAGTTATTGACATCTAATTGGGATTAGCTTAAACTAACTATGTGACAAACAACAATTTCAAATGAAATTTGAATGAATGGAAAGATGAATCGAATGATTACTGAAAGACATGGGAGGTCTTCAAAATGGGAACCCTGATTACATTAGCCGTATTATTACTTGTGGTAGGATTGGCCATCCGTGGGATGATCCGGAATAAAAAGAAGGGAAAATCATTTCAGTGTGGAGGGGATTGTTCTCATTGTGGTGGACATTGCCATTAACGTGCTACATATTTGCAAGGAGCAAATATCATGCCATTCACTGCCTATGTATCCTGTAGCTGTATACCTGTTATAGTAAAATTGCTTATTTCTAACAAATGACATACATATTGAAAAAGCTTTCGGAAAGGTTTTTTTCTGTAAATAGTACAAGGAAAAGATATCTTTCCGGAAGTTTTTTATTTACATATTGAATGTAATGATTTAAAGTGTTAAAGTGTTATCTGGGAATACCATATCTGCTTCAAGATTATGATATCTGTTTCGACAATGGTATAATAGTAGTTATTCCTTACAAAAAGGAGATGATCACCGGTGAAGATTGGTTTAGTGATGGAAGGCGGTGCCATGAGAGGGTTATTTACCGCCGGAGTGATAGATGTTCTGATGGAAAATCAGATTACCTTTGATGGAGCGATCGGGGTATCAGCAGGTGCAGCCTTTGGATGCAACTTCAAATCCCGTCAGATTGGAAGGGTGATTCGGTATAATACAAAATATTGCAGAGATCCCAGATATGGAAGCTTTCGAAGTCTGCTAAAAACGGGAGATATATACAGTAAGGAATTTGCCTATGGGGAATTGCCGAATGTTCTGGATCCCTTTGACACAAAGGCTTTTTCAGAAAATCCCATGGAGTTCTATGTGGTAGCCACCAACATAGAAACAGGTCTTCCTGTCTATCATAAGTGTGAGACAGGAACAGGAGAAGATATGGACTGGATACAGGCATCTGCTTCCATGCCACTGGTGTCTCGCCCGGTAGAGATTGGCGGAAAGCTGTTGCTGGATGGGGGAATGTCAGATTCGGTTCCCCTGGCTTATTTCCAAAGTATTGGATATCAGAAAAATGTGGTGATTTTAACCAGACCGGAGGATTACCGGAAAAAGAAAAATAAACTGATGCCGGTCATTCGGGTCAGAATGCATCAATATCCCAATATGATAGAAACACTGGCCTATCGTCATATCATGTATAATGATGAAATTGCCTATATCAGAAAACAAAAAGAGCTGGGGAACACTTTTATCATAGAACCAAGGGAGGCTCTTCATATAGGGCCGGTGGAGCATGATCCCAAGGAACTGCTCCGGGTATACGAGACTGGTAGAAAGACTGCTATGGAGCAGCTTCCGGCTTTGCAAGCATTTCTTCGGAATAAAGAAAAATAAAAGGAAACAAAAGATATATAGAAGATATGTAGAAGACATATCAAATTGAGTAAATGAATTGGAGTGATTTTTATGGCATTTAAATCCGTAAACGAAATCAGTGCCTTTTCTTTTGAAGATTGTATGATAACAAAGTTTGAGTACAAAGAAAAGGAAGTGTATATGGAATTGGAAGCCTTGATCGTGAAGGCAAATAATTCTCAAAATACCAATTACACCGAAAGCTATGCCGGTCCCACCCAGGTGAGACTGCAGGGGGCAAAAGTGATATCGGGGTATCAGGAAGGCAGTAAATATTACGATGCCAATGATGTACTGCTCAGTGAAATACCGGACAGGCCTTTTTCAAAAGAGGAGCTGCAGGATTTTCTGAAGACCTGTGAAGGAAATTATTTATACTGTATGGAACCTGTAAAAGAGGCCGAAGGGTCTTATGAATATTCCATGGGAATCGAATATGCAGAGGATAATGATTATGGCAGCACGGTTCTGGATTCTTTCCGCTTAAATATCTGCTTTGAAAAAGCAATTTTTGAGTGGGACAGATATATGAACAGGGTGCAGAGATAGGGACATAAATCAGAGATAGGGACATAAATCAGAGATAGGGACATAAATCAGAGATAGGGATAGTAATCGCGGAGAAGGCGATTTACATAGAAAGCAGAAAGCAAAAGAAAAAATGTAAAAATGAGAGGGAAAGGTTATGAAAGTAGCAATTTTGATTCTTTACTTTGCAGTGATGATCGGAATCGGTCTGTACTGTAGAAAACACGCAACAGATGTAAAGGGATTTGTTTTGGGAGGAAGAGCAGTTGGACCATGGCTGACAGCCTTTGCTTATGGTACGTCTTATTTCTCCGCAGTAGTATTTGTAGGTTATGCAGGTCAGTTTGGATGGAAATATGGTATTGCAGCTACCTGGGCAGGTATTGGAAATGCCATAATCGGCTCCCTGATGGCTTGGGCTATTCTTGGGCGAAGAACCCGTGTTATGACACAGCATCTGGACTCTGCCACCATGCCACAGTTTTTCGGACAGAGATTCGATAGCAAGGCACTGAAAATAGCAGCTTCCGTGATTGTATTTATCTTCCTGATTCCTTATACAGCATCTTTGTATAACGGATTATCCAGATTGTTTGGAATGGCGTTTGACATTGATTATTCGGTATGTATTATTCTTATGGCAGTACTGACAGCAATCTATGTCATTGCCGGTGGATATATGGCTACAGCAATCAACGACTTTATTCAGGGTATGATTATGCTGGTAGGTATTGTAGTCGTTATCGCTGCAGTTCTCAGCAGTAAAGGCGGATTTATAGAGGCTTTAAACGGTCTGGCTCAGGTTTCAGATGAAAATGTCAGCACAGCACCCGGTATTTTTGCATCCTTCTTTGGTCCGGATCCGCTGAATCTGATGTTTGTGGTTATTTTGACATCTCTGGGAACCTGGGGGCTTCCTCAGATGGTACAGAAATTCTATGCCATCAAAGACGAGGATGCCATCAAAAAAGGAACGATTATTTCCACCATTTTTGCTCTTGTAGTGGCAGGTGGATGTTACTTCCTGGGTGGCTTTGGACGTCTGTTTTCTGATCAGATTGATATCAAGGCAAATGGTTATGACTCTGTCATTCCAACCATGTTACAGAATTTGGGATCTGGTCTGATTGCATTAGTAGTTATCCTGGTGCTTTCTGCATCCATGTCTACACTTTCTTCTCTGGTTATTGCATCCAGTTCTACCTTAACCATTGACTTTTTGAAGGATAACTTCATTAAAGATATGAAAGAAAAAACACAGCTTTTATTTATCCGTGTACTGGTAGTGGTATTCATTGCAATTTCTGCCATTATTGCACTGATTCAGTATAAGAGCTCTGTTACCTTTATTGCACAGCTGATGGGTATTTCCTGGGGTGCACTGGCTGGAGCATTCCTGGCACCATTTTTATATTCCTTATATTGGAAAAAGACAACGAAGGCTTCCTGCTGGGCTTGCTTTATTTTTGGTGCAGGAATCATGTTAGTAGATATGCTGGCTCCATCCATCATGCCACCAATCATGAAATCTCCAATTAACTGTGGTGCCATTGCCATGCTGGCAGGTCTCATTATAGTACCGGTAGTGAGCCTTTTGACTCCAAAACCGGAAGAAAAGTTTGTAGAGGATATCTTTACATGCTATGATAGAGAAACAGTAGTTCGTGTGAAGGACTCTTTAGGAAACGAATAAAAAATAAGAGAGATTGCGATTCGGAATCACGTGCATGGAAAGAAATGCTGTTTGATTCTGAATCGTTAAAAAAGATAGAAATCATAGAAAGACAGAAGGGAAAAGGATATGCCTGTTACAGATTATTTGGAACGAAATGCCACTCTGTATCCGGACGAGGTGGCACTGGTTGAACTGAATCCGGACGAAAAGGATACCAGAAGAAGAACCTGGAAGGAATACGAACTGATTGAAACCAATCGATTTGAACCTTATCGACGGGAAATTACCTGGAGTGTTTTTCAGGAAAAAGCCAATCGATTTGCCAATATGCTCCTTGGCAGGGGAATTAAAAAAGGGGATAAAGTAGCCATTATCATGTACAACTGTCTGGAATGGCTGCCCATCTACTTTGGTATCTTAAAAACAGGAGCCATTGCAGTTCCTTTTAATTTCCGATATGACGCAGAAGAAATATTGTATTGTGTGGAACTGGCAGAAGTGGATGCTATTGTTTTCGGACCGGAATTTATCGGACGTCTGGAGACCAATGCTGACCGACTTTCCAGAGGAAGACTTCTCATCTATGTGGGTGACAACTGTCCCAGCTTTGCAGAGAGTTATCGGGAACTGGTATCTGACTGCTCCAGTAAATCACCGGACGTTACCATAACCGATGATGACTTTGGTGCTATCTATTTTTCCTCCGGTACCACAGGATTTCCGAAGGCTATTTTACATAAACATCAGAGCCTGACACAGGCCGCTCAGATGGAGCAGATTCATCATGCTACCGGAAGAGAGGATACCTTCCTGTGCATTCCGCCGCTTTACCATACCGGAGCAAAATTTCACTGGATGGGATCTCTGGTAGCAGGCAGCAAAGCAGTGCTTTTAAAAGGAACCAAACCAAAAACCATTCTGGAAACCATTTCCAAAGAAAAATGTACCATTGTATGGCTTCTGGTTCCCTGGGCGCAGGATATTCTGGACATGCTGGACCGGGGTGAGATCAAATTGGAAGATTATGAACTGGATCAGTGGAGACTGATGCATATCGGGGCACAGCCGGTACCCCCGTCTCTAATCAAAAGATGGAAAGAATACTTCCCACATCATGATTATGATACCAACTATGGCCTGAGTGAATCCACAGGCCCGGGATGTGTGCATCTGGGTATGGAAAACATCCATAAAGTGGGAGCCATCGGAATCCCGGGATATCGATGGGAATGTAAGATCGTAGATGAACAGGATCATATCGTAAAGCAGGGTGAAGTGGGCGAGCTTTGTGTGAAAGGCCCCGGTGTTATGACCTGTTATTATAACAATCCGGAAGCAACTGACGAATGTTTGAAAGACGGGTGGCTTTATACCGGAGATATGGCAATGCAGGATCCGGATGGATTCTACTTCCTGGTAGACCGTAAAAAGGACGTCATTGTCAGTGGTGGCGAAAATATTTATCCGGTACAGATTGAAGACTTTATGCGTCGTTTTGATAAGGTAAAAGATGTAGCTGTTATCGGTCTGCCGGACAGACGTTTGGGCGAGATCACAGCAGCCATCGTGGAAATCAAAGAAGGTATGGAATGCAGTAAAGAAGAACTGGAAGAGTTCTGTCTGGAACTGCCCAGATACAAACGTCCAAAAGAGATCATTTTTTCGGACATCCCGAGAAATGCTACAGGAAAGATAGAAAAACCAAAGCTTCGTAAGATGTATGGTGCTGATAATCTGGTTGCAAAAGAGATTGATTTTGATGAAAGAGTTAATGCAGGGCAATAGTGACCTGCAAAAATCAGAGGCGAGATGCGTAAAGCGTATCTCGCCTCTGTGAGTTTATAAAGAAATAGACAGCTATTCTCCAATGCCCAGAAGTTTTGCTGCATTACCATATAGGATATCTGCAAGCTCTGTCTGGCTAAGTCCACTGGAAGAAAGCAGTTTGAGTGCTTCTGCCTGGCTGGCCCAGGGACTGTCTGTACCAAACAGTATTTTATCCGTCCCATGATTCCGGACCATATTACAAAACTGAATCAGACTCATCTGCTGATGAGAAGGTGCTAACTTATCTTTCTGCCAATCCCCGGCAAACCCGGAGGCTGTGTTCAACCCGGAGGCTGTGTTCAACCCGGAGTTTGTATTCAACCCGGAGTCTGTATTCGCCTCGGAATATTCATTCTGGCTGCCGGATGGGGAGAGGAGTGAAGGGCTTCTTAGTGGAGTAATGGAAAATGAGGTGTCAAAATAGACATCACTGCCCACCAGAAATCGTGCCACATCATTCCAGCAATGCCACCCACCCATATGGGCAAGAATCAATTTGTCCGGATGAATATCTTCCAACACAGGAAGAATGTGAATGGGGGTAACATAGTCCAGAGATGGGAAACTGATATCATAGCCGCCATGTACCATGATACACAATCCCAGCGAGCTGGCATAATCAATAATACGCATATACCGGATATCATCCAGATAAGCTCCCTGAAAGACCGGATGTAACTTGATTCCTTTGATTCCATGACTGGCTAAATGTTTCAGAATCTGGCGGTAGTTTTCATTTTCCGGATGAATTCCTCCGAAAGAAAAGATACCGGTCTGAAATCCTAAGTCATTGGTCTGTATGGCAATGCGGTTTACATCCTCCTGCTGGGAGGGCTTAGTCACTACCGGTAATAAGACAGAGTAGGTAATCCCACTTTGCTTCATGGAGTCCTGTAAACCGTGGAAGGTTCCATCGGTATAACTGATGATATCTGCGCTTTTGGAAAGCTTGTCTATGGCACGGGGAGCCAGACTATCCGGAAAAATGTGTGTATGAAAATCAATGATCAATATTTATTCCTCTTTTCATTCTGATTCCAAAATAGTATACGCATTTCCGGTTGTTTTCTTACTTTCATAGGTACAAATATCAGCCTTATGGTATAACGAATCAAAATCCAATCCATCATCTTCCTTTTTGAAAGCAATTCCCAGACTAACCGTTATTTTATGCCCGCTCAGCTCCGGAATACAAATGTGTTCTACCCGATGGAAAAGACGTTTGACAATTCCTATGGCCAGTGATTTATCCGTAATGCCGGGGGCAAATACAGCAAATTCATCGCCGCCAAGGCGCATGATCACATCAGAATCACGGAAAGATTCTTTTAAACAATCGGCAAGGGCAATCAGCACTTTATCTCCCACGGTATGTCCGTAACTATCATTGATTGTTTTAAATTTATCCGCATCCAATAGAAAGAAGATACCGGGGTGATTGGAAGAAATCAATTCTTTGATTTTCTGTTCGCCGGCTCCACGGTTCCGTATACCGGTCATTAAATCCGTTTCCGATAAATAAACAAGCTGATTGGATTTTTTCTTCTCAGAGTTGATGTTTTCCACCACCCACAAAAGGCGTTGGATACGACCAATCTCATTCCGTTCCACTACAATAAAACGGGCACGACACCAGCCGGTATGGGTTCCCAGAAACTCCAGTGTTATGGTGTTGATTCCTTCCATACGTTCATCTAAAGTACGGAAGTTGATAAAATCCAGCATATCTTCCAGATATTCATCATCGGTCAGCTGCATCATGACGTCCGTAAGTATTCGGGCCACTCCCTTTTTCCGGCCATTGACTAAATTGGTAATATGTTCTGCACTGCTTAGTGTCTCTATTTCATCTTTTTTCAAATCCAGAACATGCATGGAGACATAAATACTGGCAGTAGAGGCAAGAAGCTTCTTTTGCTCCATTTCGTTTATTACCGCATCCGTATTGTCAATGGTAGTCATGACAGCAGTTCTCCTTCCTCCCAGATAGGTAACAGAAGCGGTAGTCGTATAGGTACGATAATAACCATTTTCATTCTTTCTCCGGGAGCGGAAATTGATACTGCGAAATACGTCATCCTCCAGGCTGCGAAGGGTATCCAGACTGAAAAATTCTTTCAGTTTTATAAAGTCATCAGGATGGACATGCTTTTTCTGACCTTCAATCCAGTCCGCCCAACTGCCCAAAGGTTCCTGCTTTATATGATTTTTTTCAAAATAAATATAAACAGCCTGCTCGCTTTCCAGATCCAGACGTCGTATGCCTTTGTAGGTTCCGGCAGCAGTAGTGATAAGGAGCTGTTCATAATCCTGAAGAATCAATTCGTGATCATTTTGCTCTTGATTAAGGCTATTCATAACAGTTTTCTCCTAAAAAGCTGTAAAATCCGATAAATAGTTAATGTGATTCTATCATGAACCGGGATTCCAGTCCAGAGATAAGGAATAGGATACAAAGATTTTACATAAAGTTTTTGTGGAACATTTTGACCCAATATGTTTCAACAATTTGTTGAAAAAATATCTTGGAAAATGTGTGACAAAGTATATTAAAAACTTGTTGACAAAACCTCAGTGACGTAATATATTGAACATATGAACAGATGCTCATATATTCAGAATATAAAAATGAATGAGATAATAATTAGAACAAATCAAAAAGAAAAGCAAGTTAAATAGGAATGAAAATCAAAATGTAAATTGAAAAGAAAGGAGAAAAACATGTCCATTCATGATGTAGAGTGTTGCGAACAGACACATGTTCATGGGGAAATCGTAGATGCTGTAAATCAAATGATGCCGGACGAAGATGAATTATACGATCTGGCAGAGCTGTTTAAAGTGTTTGGCGATTCCACCAGAATCCGTATTTTGTTTGTTTTGTTTGAAGCAGAGGTCTGTGTATGTGACCTGGCAGAGATTCTTCATATGACTCAGTCTGCGGTTTCACACCAGCTGAAGATTCTGAAACAGTCCAAACTGGTAAGTGCCAGAAGAGATGGGAAATCCGTGTTTTATTCTTTGGCAGACGATCATGTCAGATCCATCATAGCCCAGGGAAGGGAACATATTGAGGAATGACAATAGCTATCTGCACGGAATAACAAAGAGAAAGTACGAAGACAAAACGCAAAGTGAAACGGTAAAGAGAAAGAAGTAAGAGAAAAAAAGCAAATAGAAAATCAAAGAGAAGAAAGGGTAAAAGACATGAAAAAGAAATTTAAACTGGAAGATTTAGATTGTGCAAACTGCGCAGCAAAAATGGAAGATGCAATCAAAAAAATTGATGGAGTCAACGATGCAACGGTAAGTTTTCTGGCTCAGAAAATGACCATCGATGCAGTAGATGAAAAGTTTGATGACATCATGAAAGAAGTAGTCGCAGTATGTGCCAAGGTAGAACCGGATTGTAAAATCTTAATGTAAACCGCAGGATTAAAAAAGTAAAGTGAAAGAAGAAAGCTGGTACATGTCGTGACAAAGAAACAAAAAACAATGTTATATCGTATTCTGATCACTTTTGTTCTATTTCTGGCATTGGTGATCAGTGAAAAACAAAATCTGTTTGGAGATATCAGTGACAGCTGGTACATGATGATTCCATTTCTGGTACCTTACCTGATCATTGGGTATGATATTATCCTGAAGGCATTTCGGAATATTAAAAACGGTCAGGTATTTGATGAAAATTTCCTGATGATGATTGCTACTTTTGCCGCATTTGGCGTGAAAGATTTTTCGGAAGCGGTAGTTGTCATGCTGTTCTATCAGGTGGGCGAGCTTTTTCAGTCCTATGCAGTAGGAAAATCCAGACAGTCCATATCAGAAATGATGGACATCTGCCCGGAATATGCCAATGTAGAAGAAAACGGGGAACTGGTGCAGGTGGATCCGGATGATGTGGAAGTGGGAACTGTTATTGTCATAAAACCGGGAGAAAGAATCCCACTGGATGGTATCGTGACAGAAGGAGAATCCCAGATTGATACTGCAGCACTTACCGGAGAATCTGTTCCGAGACGTGCATCAGTGGGGGACCAGGTGGTCAGTGGTTGTGTCAATGGCAGTGGTATTTTAAAAGTGCGTACTACAAAAGCATTTGAGGACTCCACGGTTGCGAAAATTCTGGAACTGGTAGAAAATGCCAGCTCTAAAAAGGCCAAGGTTGAGAACTTTATTACCAGATTTGCAAGATATTATACCCCTGTGGTTACCATCGGAGCAGTACTTCTTGCCATTCTTCCCCCACTCCTGACAGGGGGAGGCTGGGCACAGTGGATTGAAAGAGCATGTATCTTTCTGGTTATTTCCTGCCCATGCGCTCTTGTGATTTCGGTTCCCCTTGGTTTCTTCGGAGGAATCGGGGCAGCCTCCAGGATTGGTGTGCTGGTAAAAGGAAGCAATTATCTGGAAGCAGTCTCTGAAATGACTACCATTGTCATGGATAAAACCGGAACCCTGACCAGGGGTGAATTTAAAGTAACTAAAATGTGTCCGACAGACTGCAGCGAGGAGAGACTGCTGGAAGTGGCAGCACTGGGGGAAGGATATTCCAACCACCCCATCGCCATATCCATTCGGGAAGCCTATGGCAAAAAACTGGATATGACTCGCGTGGAAGATGCCACAGAAACTGCCGGTCATGGAATCTGTGTCAAAGTGGATGGCAAAAAGGTTCTGCTTGGAAATGAAAAACTGATGAAACAGGAAAACATCCACCTGGAACCGGTTCAGACAGGCGGCAGTGTGGTATATGTGGCAGAAGAAGGAAAGCTTCTGGGCTGTATCGTTATCTCGGATACTGTGAAAGATGGTGCAGCAGAAGCAATCCGTGAAATGAAACAGGTAGGGGTAAAGAAATGTGTTATGCTTACCGGTGATGGAAAAGCTGCAGCAGAAGCGGTTGGAGAAGAACTGGGTATGGATGAAATCCATGCAGAACTCCTTCCGGCGGATAAAGTAGACTGGGTAGAGAGACTGCAGAACCAGTTAAAGGATAAACAGAAGCTCGCTTTTGTGGGTGATGGAATCAATGATGCGCCGGTACTGACCAGAGCAGACATTGGAATCGCCATGGGAAGCATGGGTTCTGATGCCGCGATTGAGGCAGCAGATGTCGTTTTAATGGATGATGATGTGAGAAAGATTGCCAGTCTGGTCAAAATATCCAGAAAGACCATGACCATTGTCCGGGAGAATATTGTATTTGCCCTGGGAGTCAAATTCCTGGTTCTGCTGCTGGGTGCCCTGGGAGCGGCAAATATGTGGGAAGCGGTTTTCGCAGATGTGGGGGTTTCGGTCATTGCGATTATCAATGCCATGAGAGCCCTGAGAATAAAGAGATAGGAGCTTTTTCCTGCTGATTAAGATAAGAGGCAAGAGCGTAAGTTAAGAGGCAAAAGCCTATGCTAATAGACAAATGCAGAATTGTAATTTGATGAAAAAACCGTTATACTCAAGTTGAGTATATCGGTTTTTTTAGTGAAGCGGAGGTTACGATGGCAAGAAACGTAGCGATTGGGATACAGCAGTATAATGAACTCATAGAAAAGAGCTATTTTTATATTGATAAAACAGATTTCATTAAAGAATGGTGGGAAAGCGGAGACAGTGTGACGCTGATCAACCGCCCGCGTCGGTTCGGAAAGACTCTGAACATGAGCATGGTGGAGCAGTTCTTTTCGGTGGAATATGCGAATCGGGGAGATTTGTTTGAGGGACTTTCCATCTGGAAAGAGGAAAAGTACCGGGAGATTCAGGGAACGTATCCGGTGATTAGTCTGTCCTTTGCCAATATCAAGGAGAAAGATTTCAAGACAACCCGAAAGAAAATCTGCCAGCTGCTTACCAAACTGTATGCAGAACATTCGTTTCTTCTGGATAGTGGCTTGTTGTATGAAACAGATGTTGCTTATTATAAACGTATTACGGAAAACATGGATGATAGTGATGCTTCATTGGCATTGTACCAATTGTCTGATTACCTGTACCGTTATTATGGCAAAAAGGTCATTATCCTGTTAGATGAATATGACACTCCCATGCAGGAAGCCTATGTGGATGGATTCTGGGAGGAACTGGTGGCATTTACCAGAAGCCTGTTCAATTCTGCATTCAAGACCAATCCCTGGCTGGAGCGTGCCATCATGACGGGGATTACAAGAGTCAGCAAAGAATCTATTTTTTCAGATTTGAATAATCTGGAAGTGGTGACAACTACTTCTGATAAATATGCTACGTCCTTTGGCTTTACGGAAGAGGAAGTATTTGCTGCCCTGGAAGAATGTGGGCTTGGCGGAGAAAAAGAGGAGGTAAAATACTGGTATGACGGTTTTATCTTCGGCAGTCATAAAGATATCTATAATCCATGGTCTATCTTGAATTTTCTGGATAAAGGATATTTTACCACCTACTGGGCCAATACTAGTTCCAATAGTCTGGTAGGCAAACTGCTCCGGGAAGGAAACCGCAGGATAAAGGAGAAGTTTGAAACACTGCTCCGGGGAGAAGCGATAAAAACCCCAATCGATGAGCAGATTGTTTATAACCAATTAAATGGCAGTGAAAAGGCAGTATGGAGCCTGCTACTGGCCAGCGGCTACTTAAAGGTACTTTCCTATGACCGTCTGGAACTTCTGCCAAAAGGACAGAAGCAGATGTATGAACTGGCACTTACCAACTATGAGGTAGAGTGCATGTTTGAAGGAATGGTACGCAGCTGGTTTATGGAAGTGGAAGAAGATTACAATGATTTTATCAAGGCTCTGCTTCAGGACGATATCAAGGCCATGAATGCATACATGAACCGTGTTGCACTGCAGACCTTCAGCTATTTTGATACCGGAAAGCGGCCTTCCGGAGAAGAGCCGGAACGATTTTACCATGGCTTTGTACTGGGGCTGATCGTGGATTTGCAGGGAAGATATGTCATCACTTCCAACCGTGAGAGTGGCTTTGGCAGATATGATGTGATGCTGGAACCCAAAAATCCGAAAGAGGATGACGCAATCCTTCTGGAATTTAAGGTGCATGATCCGGAGGATGAAGAGACACTGAAGGAAACGGTACAGGCGGCACTGGACCAGATTGAGGAAAAGAATTATGCAGCACAGCTGAGTGCCCGGGGCATACCGGCAGAACGAATCCGCAGGTATGGCTTTGCTTTTGAAGGAAAGAACGTACTGATTGGGTGAAACAGAAGTGCTACTCAGAATAGATTCACTGATTCTGTTGAGCAAAGTGATACATGGGAAATGATGAACAATGAAAGTTGGAGGGCTAGCATGCAGGATTATTTCTTACAAAATGACCAGTTAAAGATAAAAGTTCAGTCAAAGGGCGGGGAACTGAAATCCCTGCAAAAAGATGGGGTGGAATACGTCTGGAATGGAGATCCGGCTTTTTGGGGCAGATCTACGCCGGTGCTCTTTCCCTTTGTGGGAAGCCTGAAGGGAAAGAGGTATCTTTATAACGGAAAAGAATATCCCATGGGCCAGCATGGTTTTGCCAGAGATATGGAATTTGACTTAAAGCAGCAGACGGATAGTGAAATCCGGCTGGAACTGAAGGCAAATGAAGAAAGTCTTGCAAAATATCCGTTCCGGTTCAGACTGGAAATCGGCTATGTGCTGGAGAATAGTAGCGTATCGGTTCTCTGGAAAGTGATAAATGAAGATACAAAACCCATGTATTTTTCCATAGGAGGTCATCCGGCTTTTCTGTGTCCTTTTTCTGAAGAAGAGGGGTACGCATTTGTTCTTCGTAAAGGAGGAAAAACCGTGGAAGAAATAACATCCACGATCATCGGAGAAGGCGGACTTGCCACTGATGAAACGGAGGAGTACGGTCTGGAAAATGGCATTCTGCCCATTTCGGATGAACTCTTCTACAAAGATGCGCTGGTTCTGGAATCCTACCAGGCAGATGAAGTGGCGCTTCAGAATCCCCAGGGAAAAGAATACATCAAAGTTTCCTTTGACATGCCCCTGGTAGGTTTGTGGTCCCCACCACATAAAAAGGCACCTTTTGTCTGCATTGAGCCCTGGTGCGGCAGATGTGACAGTAAGGCCTTTGAAGGAACCCTGGAACAGCGTCAGTGGGGGAATGTTTTACAGCCCGGAGAGACTTTCGAAACATGTCACCGGATTACATGCCTGTGATCAGATACGAAAAAAATGACATAAAATGGCCCGGAAACCGTATATTATACAAAGATGGTTTTCGGGTCTTTTTATGAGCAAAAATAGAAATCAGCGTACAAAAGAAAAATGGAATGTAAAGCGCATAACATTATTTGGCGCATTGCTGGTGGCTGCTTTCTTCGGATGGATTTCTGTATATCAGGATCATGTACTTCATACAGAGGATGAGAAACTGACCTGGTATGGAACACCTCCATCGTTAGAAGAACAGTTAAGTCAGTCTGGGGAAAAGATACAGATAGAAACGTCCGGAAAGCGGGTTATCATCCGGCAAAATCAGGAGAATCAATGGAATCAGGGAAGCTTTTCAGAAGAGTGTGGCAGCTGGGGACTGGGAGGGTATCAGGATGGTTCAGAGAAGCAGCCAACCGGGTCTTTAAACAAGGAACAGATGAAAGAAATGGAAGCGTATTATGTGGGGGCAGATACGAAAAAAGTAATCTATCTGACCTTTGACTGTGGATATGAAAATGGAAATACAGAGCTTATTTTAGATGCTCTGAAAAAGCATAATGCACCGGCCACGTTCTTTGTAGTAGGCCACTTCCTGGAAACCAGTCCGGAGCTGATCAAAAGAATGGTATCGGATGGGCACACAGTTGGAAATCATACCTACCATCATAAGGATATGAGCGAACTGGCTGATCCGGCCACATTTACAAAGGAAATGCAGGAAGTTGAGAACCTTTATCAGGAGATTACCGGAACGAAAATGTGCCCATATTACAGACCGCCTCAGGGAAAATATGATATGAAAAACCTTCAGACTGCCAAAGATATGGGATATCATACCTTTTTCTGGAGTCTGGCTTATGTGGACTGGAAGGCAGATGACCAGCCGGGCGAACAGGAGGCCCTTTCCAAATTGACATCTCGCATCCATCCGGGGGCTATTGTACTGCTGCACAATACTTCTTCCACCAACGGAAAGATCATGGATAAATTGCTGACAGAGTGGGAAAAAATGGGATACAGCTTTGGGAAGCTGGAGGATTTGTGCCGGTCGTAAGGATGACACCAGGGAAAAGTCCATAGCAAAAGATGGAATGGCAAAATACAGGGTGATCATAAAGATGGAAGAAAAGAATGGGATATGATAAAATGGTCTGCAGAGAATAATTTGACGGAGAAACCGAAATGAAGCACTTGGTGGTAGGAATTCTGGCTCATGTGGATGCTGGAAAAACAACGTTATCAGAAGCAATGTTATATAAAAGCGGAACCATTCGAAATGCAGGCCGGGTAGATAAGGGGGATGCTTTTCTGGATACCTTTGAATTGGAGAAGCAAAGAGGAATCACCATTTTCTCCAAGCAGGCAGTACTGCCTCTTGATACCATGAGCATGACACTGTTAGACACTCCGGGACATGTGGATTTTTCCGCGGAAACGGAGCGCACACTGCAGGTTCTGGATTACGCGATTCTTCTGATCAGTGGTGCTGATGGGGTGCAGGGGCATACCAGAACACTCTGGAATCTGTTAAAAAAATATGAGATTCCCACGTTCCTTTTCTTTAATAAGATGGATCAGCCCGGGACAGATAAAAAGGCGCTTTTGCAGGAATGTAAGGAAAAACTTTCAGACGGAATGGTGGATTTTTCGGAGATATTCGGAGATAAGTCTCTGAAAAGCAGCAGTGATGGCATCAAAGACAACAGCAGTGATGGAATCAAAAACAACATCAGTGATGAATTTATAGAAAATGTGGCAGTGTGTGATGACAGGCTTTTGGAGCAGTTTCTGGAAGGAAATCTGAAGCCGGATTCAGAAGAACTTACAGAATCGATCCTCGATTTAGTATGTGAAAGGAAGCTGTTTCCCTGTCTTTTCGGAGCGGCTCTTCATATGCAGGGAGTGGAAGAACTGTTACAGTGTATTGAAAAATATACCAGACTGCCGGAATACCCTGCTGAATTTGGGGCCAAGGTGTTCAAAATATCCAGGGATGAACAGGGAAACCGTCTGACGTTCTGCAAAATAACCGGTGGGAAACTGAAGGTAAAGGACCTGCTGGAAGATGAAGACTGGAAGGAAAAAGTCAATCAGATCCGCATATACAGCGGAGCAAAATATCAAACAACTGACAGTGCCGATGCAGGACAGATATGCACACTGACAGGCCTGTCACATACCTATCCGGGAGAAGGACTGGGAAGTGACAGCTCCGGTTATACGCCGGTACTGGAGCCGGTTATGACATATCAGATGATTTTACCGGATGATGTGGACGCAGCGGTTATGCTGCCAAAGGTCCGCCAGCTGGAGGAGGAAGAGCCCCAGCTTCATGTAGTGTGGGAAGAGAAACTGAAGGAAATCCATGTGCAGATCATGGGAGAAGTGCAACTGGAAATCCTGAAGAGTATGATATTGCAGCGTTTTGGTGTGGAAGTCCGTTTTGGCTGTGGTCATATTGTGTATAAAGAAACGATTCAGGATATCGTAGAGGGAATCGGGCATTTTGAACCACTCAGACATTATGCGGAAGTACATCTGCTTTTGGAACCACTGGAACCGGGTAGTGGCATCCAGGTAGCAGCCAGCTGTTCGGAAGATTTGTTAGACCGCAACTGGCAGAGACTGATTCTGACACATCTGGAGGAAAAAGAACACAGAGGAGTTCTGACCGGTTCTGCCATAACGGATATAAAGATGACGCTGGTGTCCGGTAAGGCACATCTGAAACATACCGAAGGAGGGGATTTCAGGCAGGCTACCTACCGTGCAGTCAGGCAGGGCCTGATGCAGGCAAAATCCGTGCTGCTGGAACCATTTTATTCCTTTTCGCTGGAAATACCGGAACAGATGCTGGGGCGGGGAATGACAGATGTGGAACGCATGCATGGAACCTTTGAACCGCCTATGATTGAGGGTGGTGTTGCAGTATTAAAAGGGAAAGCTCCTGTTTCCTGCATGCAGTCCTATCAGAATGAAGTAACTGCCTATACCCGGGGACAGGGGAGACTTTCTTTGGTACTGGCCGGATATGGACCATGCCATAATACGGAAGAAGTGCTTGCTGAAAGACAGTATGACCCGGAACTGGACATGAGCAATCCTGCCGGTTCGGTTTTCTGTGCACATGGTGCGGGCTTTGTCGTGCCCTGGTATCAGGTGCCGGAGTATATGCATCTGGAAAGTATTGAAAACTTTTCCGGAGAGGTCAGGTCGGTTCAGCCAAGGATACCGGAGCAGAAAGAGCAGGAAAGTATCGGCACCGATGAGATTGATGCGATTTTATCCAGGACGTTTTATGCAAACAGCCAGTCCAAAGTAGGCACCCGGAAATGGTCTTCTTATTCCAGAAATTCCGGGAAAGATTATTCAGCTTCCGGGAAAGATTATCCAGTCTCCGGAAAAGAATGCTTGACAAAAGAATACCTTCTGGTGGACGGATATAATATTATTTTTGCCTGGCAGGATCTGAAAGAACTTGCTGAAATCAATATAGACAGCGCCAGAGGAAAGCTGCTGGATGTACTATGCAATTATCAAGGTATCAAAAAATGTGAAGTGATTGCAGTATTTGACGCCTATCGTGTAGCTGGCCATGCCACGGAAATATCGGATTATCACAATATCCATGTGGTCTTTACCAAAGAAGCAGAAACCGCAGATCAGTATATTGAAAAATTTGCTCATGAAAATGGGAAAAAGTATAAAGTGACTGTGGCTACTTCTGATGGACTGGAGCAGATCATCATTCGCGGACAAGGATGTTTTCTGTTATCTGCCAGAGAATTTCAAAAGGAAATCGCCCATGCAAACCAGGTTCTGCGTACAGATTATCTGGAAAAACAAAAAAGCAATAAGCAGTATATGTTGGATGGCCTAAACGAGGACACCAAAGAACAGATCGCAGATTATCTTCAAAAATATGATGGATGAGGTCCTAAAGAAAACAGTGCATAAGGGTATACAAAAATGAATCGTAAGGGTATACAAAAATGAATCGTAAGGGTATACAAAAATGAATCATAAGAGTATACAAAAATGATTTATCAGGGTGTATAAAAAATAAAAAAGTGTATTGACATAAATCGCCACGAATGGTATTATATCACTCGTGGCGTAAGTCAAGCGGAAGTGTCGGAATTGGCAGACGAGCAAGACTAAGGATCTTGTGATCAATGCGATCGTGTGGGTTCAAGTCCCATCTTCCGCAGTAGTAGTTTTTGTCAGAGAGCCTTGAATTTAGCGGATTCAAGGTTCTTTTTTGTTCGTTTTAATCCAAAACTTTCGTTATTGACGGAAATTAGTAAGTTTTGTCGATAATTGTCGATGAATGTCGATGAAAAACTATATATATAAGGAAACGAAAATAAAGCAGACGGTTCATACCTTGCATTTAAAAAAATATTGTGCTATGGTGAACTTAAGCCGGAGATATGTATTTTAACCGGGTTTTAAACTATTATTTATTATCATACAAAGATAAAAACGCAATGCGCAAAATTATCACGCGCTAGAGCCGGTAGGTAGCCCGGCCGTCTCATTTACAGGATGCAACAGTCTGTTGGATACATGGGAGTTGTTGACATCCTTATGAGGTAAGTAACCTGCCCCTCCTGGGTTGTCCGTTCTTTGTTCATAACATGCGAAAGCAAAGTAAGGAGGGATTTGTTATGGACGAAGTAACGTTTAAAGTTTAGTCCGGCTGTTGAAGTGGATAGGAAGGTATACTGCAGAAATCCAAAACGAGCGCAGAGAGATGCCAGGAAGCAGACATTGCAGAGCGGTATAGGAACAAAATCGATGCAGGCTTTGCAATTACAGCGTGAAGCGTTAAAGACAGAGCATAAACAGCAAGGCAAAGAGCAGAAAGAAATGGAAAAGCAGATCCGATTTGAACAGAAACAGCAAAAAAGAAAAGAAAAACACAGAGGAAGGTAGTTCTCCTGTGTAAAAAACAGGAAAAGGAATGTACAAAATGAAAGAAGAGTGGGTTGCCTTTTTAATGGAAGCTCGGGAAGCTAAGCATTTAGGAAAGCTGGAAATAACAGAAGGTGAGAAACTGGCTTCCAAACAAATGGATTACCAAAGAGATAATATGAAGTATCAGGATTTCTTTTTTGGTCTGGGAGATTTTTCCGGTTCCGAAATGGTCTGGGCAGATGATGAGGCCTGTTGGAGCAGGAGCTATCTTGGGAGAGTACTGCGTGACGAATTCGATGAAAAGTTTTATCATCGGATGTGCCTGAAAGCGATGTATGATATACAGGCTAAAGGCGCGATATATTATATTGAGGGAGTAGACGAATATAAACGTATCGTCAAAGGAACATTAGATTTCTTCCAGGGCCATGAGATGGTATTCCATTCAGGAGTGCAGGTATATGACTGCTATTTCCAGGGTGGAATCGTTGGAAAATAACAGTGGGGACGTTTCTTTTGTCCACAGAATAGCCCTTTTGTCCGCAGGAGTGTCCCCTGTCTTGCCGATAGAAGCAAAAAATATTAAGAATATGTTTTTAAATAAAATGCACAGGATAAGTTGTCTGCATCATGAAGACAACTTATCCTGTGCATTTTGTTCCCCAAATCTTCGAGACGGGCTTTTGCTTCTATCGACAGGATAAAGGGACACTCCCATGGACAAAGGGCTATTCCGTAGACAAAAGGGCTATTCCGTAGACAAAAGGGCTATTCCATGGACAAAAGAAACGTCCCCAAGACATTGATAAAATAGATTATATGCAATATTATGTAGGAAGTACAAAGCAAAAAGAGCATCGGAGGAACATAGGTGGTAACGCGTGAAATTTTAGAGAAGCTGCAATCAGGTCAGATTACGCTGGAAGAGGCAGAGAGTTATTTGAAAAAGCAGCCCTATGATGAACTGGGATATGCAAAGCTGGATACCCATAGGGAAATCCGGTCGGGATTTCCGGAAGTAATTTATTGCAGTGGGAAGCCGGATGAATTTCTGGTATCCATCTATCAGAAAATGTATGAAGAAGACGGGGAGGTTTTCGGAACCAGAGCAAGTGAGCATCAATACGAGCTGGTAAAAAAGGTGATTCCGGAAATAACCTATGATAGCGTTTCTCATATTCTGAAGTATGAAAAGCCGGAGAAAAAGCGGATTGGAAAAGTGGCAGTCTGTACAGCCGGAACAGCAGATATTCCGGTTGCAGAAGAAGCTGCACAGACGGCAGAGTATTTTGGAAGTAATGTGGAACGTATTTATGACGTTGGTGTCAGTGGAATCCATCGTCTGCTTTCCAAGGTGGATGTGATTCAAAAAGCAAACTGTGTGGTAGCGGTGGCAGGTATGGAAGGAGCACTTGCCAGCGTGATAGGAGGATTGGTCAGCAATCCGGTAATCGCAGTACCTACATCGGTTGGTTATGGTGCAAGTATGCATGGATTATCCGCGCTTCTTACCATGATTAATTCCTGTGCAAACGGAATTTCCGTGGTTAATATTGATAACGGATATGG
>CAMFGH010000002.1 GCA_945949875.1 uncultured bacterium | reverse complement strand
CACGAACAGCAGGTGTGAATTCAGTCAATATCCCTAAGATTATTAAGATTGGATGGAAGGCACTGGGGGATTTTCATGATTTAAAAAAGGAAATGTTTTAATTGGCATTTTTACATAAAAAACTAAATATCAGCTAAAGTAAATAAATTTATATATAAATAATTGAGAGTGAATATGAAAGAACTACAATACCCTTTTGATGCAGAAAAAATACTGAAACAGAAAAAATCCCTGAAGCGGAGAATGCTGGAAAATCCGGATGTAAATTTTATGGAAAAAAAGATTGCTATTCTGGGTGGACAGACAACCCAGAATATTAAGCTGGTGCTGGAACTTTTTCTGCTTCATTACGGAATAAAGCCATCTTTCTATGAATCAGAATACAATCAGTATTATGAGGATGGAATGTTTACTAATCCGCAATTGGAGGCATTTGAACCGGATTTGATTTATGTTTGCACCTGTATCAGAAATATTGGAGAATTTCCACTTCTTTCGGACAGTAAAGAAGTGGTAGAGCAAAAAAGAGATCAGGTAGTACAAAAATTTTATGGATTGTGGGAGCATCTGGAACAGACCTATCATTGCCCGGTGATTCAGAACAATTTTGAACTTCCATTTTTCAGGCTGATGGGCAACAAAGATGCCAGTGACTATCATGGCAGAGTAAATTTTGTGACCATGTTAAACTGTGCTTTTTATGATTATGCACAGAACCATGATAACTTTTATATTTGTGATATCAATTATATTTCAGCTTCCTACGGGCTGGATAAATGGGCAGATCCATTTTATTGGCATATGTACAAGTATGCAGTTGCAGTACCTGCCATACCGTACTTATCTTTTAATGTGGCAAATATCATAAAATCCATTTATGGAAAGAATAAGAAAGCCTTTAATCTGGATCTGGATAACACACTCTGGGGCGGAATCGTCGGAGATGATGGTGCAGAGAATATTGAGATTGGGCAGGAAACTTCTTTGGCACAGACCTATAGTGAGTTTCAGGATTATCTGAAATTACATAAACAACTGGGAGTCCTTTTGACTATTAACTCCAAAAATGAGAAGGAAAATGCGCTGTCAGGTCTTGCAAGACCGGATAGTGTGCTTCATGAGGAGGATTTTGTAAATATAAAAGCAAACTGGAATCCAAAGAGCGCCAATCTTGCCGAGACAGCTTCCGAAATGACATTGCTTCCTGAAAGCTTTGTATTTGTGGATGATAATCCGGCAGAAAGGGCGATCATTGAGGCTCAGATTCCGGGAGTGGCAGTTCCGGAAATCGAGGGCGTAGAGCATTATATCCAGACCATTGATAAGTCGGGATTCTTTGAAGTGACGGTTTTGTCTCAGGATGATTTGAAGAGAACAGAAATGTATCAGGAAAATGCAAAAAGAAGTAAACTTCAGGCGACATTTTCCAGTTATGAGGATTATCTGAAATCTCTGGAGATGAAGGGAGAAATCGATAGCTTCAATCCTATGTATATGTCCCGTATTGCTCAGCTTACCAATAAGAGCAATCAGTTTAATTTAACCACAAAGCGCTACAGCCAGTCCGAAATCGAAGAGGTTGCCCGGGATAAGGATCATATCACTTTATACGGAAAGCTGGGGGACAAGTTTGGAGACAGCGGAGTAGTAAGTACAGTCATCGGAAAAATCCAGGGAGAAAACCGGGATGAACTCCATATGGAATTGTGGCTTATGAGCTGCAGAGTGCTGAAACGCGATATGGAATTTGCCATGATGGATGAACTGGTGGAGAAAGCCAAAACAATAGGAATCAAGAAGATCATAGGCTATTATTATCCCACAGCGAAAAATGCTATGGTGAAGGATTTCTACGGATTACAGGGATTTTCGAAAGTCTCGGAAGATGAAGAAGGAAATACAGTCTGGGAGTATGTGATTCCGGAAGAATACGAGAAGAAACAACATGTGATTTCTGTAAACGAACCGGAAAAGCAGGGCTAGAACATGTGGGACCGATGATGATAGAACAGAAAAGACAGAAGAGAAAAGGGAATATATGACAGATAAAGTGAGAGAAATTACCCTTAGAGATGGTACATCTTTGCCACAGATTGGTATGGGAACCTGGCAGATAACAGACCGTGAGATTATGAAATCTCTGATAAAAAATGCCTATGATGCAGGATATCGTCTGATTGATACCGCGGCGGCTTACAGCAATGAAATCGCTGTGGCAAAGGCTATAGCAGAGGCAGGAATCCCCAGATCAGAGCTTATTCTGTCGGATAAGGTCTGGAATACAAGCAGAGGCTACGATGCAGTACAGGAAGCATGTAAAAGGTCTTTAAAAAAACTGAAAACAGATTATCTGGATATCTATCTGATCCATTGGCCGGCATCCATGAAATTGTATGAGAACTGGGCGGAAATCAATGCAGAGACCTGGCGTGGGATGGAAGCACTATACAGAGACGGCTATGTAAAGACAATAGGAGTCTGTAATTTCAAAGAACATCATCTGGAAGCCTTAAGCAAAACAGCAGAAATCATACCCTTTTTGAATCAGATGGAGCTTCATCCCGGAATGAGGCAGGAGGAAATCATGAAATACTGTCTGCAGAAAGGGATTCAGATGGAAGCAAGCAGCCCTCTTGGGAACGGACAGATTTTACAAAGAAAAGAATTACTGGAGATGGCTGAGCAGAAAGGGAAAACCCCTGCACAGATCTGTTTACGGTGGGAGATTCAACAGGGGCTCATGGTCATCCCTAAGACTTCCAATAGAGAGAGACTTTATCAGAATATAGATGTGTTTGATTTTGAACTGACAGATGAGGAAATGAGATTTATAGATGCTATCCCCTATTGCGGTGGGATTGGAATCGATTCAGATGAGGTAACGGAATTTGGCTAATACAGTAGAAGTAGAAAAAGATTTATTGGAATTAAGAAAACAGATCTTCATAACCGGGTATAAAGGTGGGATGGCTCATCTGGCATCCTGTTATTCCAGTCTGGAAATGATATATGCCTTATATCAAAAGGGGATACTTAGATATGATCCTCAAAATCCCAAATGGAATGATAGAGACCGGTTCGTTTTAAGCAAGGGACATGCCGGCCTTGCTCTTTATGCGGTGCTGTGCAGGGCAGGGCTGATAAAAGAATCGGCATATGCGTCCTATTTGCAGGAAAATGCGGAAATCGGTGGAGAACCCTGTATGAGGGACTGTGCCTGGGTGGAGGCCACTACAGGTTCGCTGGGGCATGGCTTGTCCATGGGACTGGGGATAGCTATGGCACTGAAAATGAACCATAGTCCGGCAAAGGTATACGTTATGCTGGGAGATGGAGAATGCCAGGAGGGAACAGTCTGGGAAGCTGTCATGACAGCTCCCGGGTTTGGCGTAGACAATCTGGTGGCTATACTGGATAGTAACCGGATCCAGAAAATGGATTTTGTGGATAAGACAATAGGAGAAACCCGTTGGAAGGAAAAATGGGAATCCTTCGGCTGGGATGTAAAAGAGGTGGATGGGCATGATGTGGAAGCTTTTTGTGATGTGATGAAGCAGGATCTGGTCAAAGGAAAACCCAGACTGGTAATAGCCCATACCATTAAGGGGAAAGGTGTCTCCATCATGGAGAACAATCCTAACTGGCATTTCAGACTTCCGGGACGGAAAGAATTAAAGGTATTTAAAGAAGAACTGGGCATCAGTGATTCAGAATTGGAGTAAAGCATGAATCGTTCTTATATAAGTAAATTGATGGAGCTGGCCGAGCTGGATTCCAACGTGCTTCATTTGCTGGCAGACAGTGGAACCGGCTATGATGAAATGTTTCGTAGAAATTTTCCGGATCAAATCTATAATTTTGGTATCGGGGAAGAGAATATGGTTGCAGCAGCTGCCGGAATGGCATCGGTAGGAAAAATCCCCTTTGTGTTTACTGCAGGGGCTTTCCTGGCCTATCGTTCCATGGAATTTATCCGGGATGATGTCTGCTTTCAAAATCTGAATGTGAAAATCGTGGGAATGGGAAGCGGACTTTCCTGGAGTTCTTTAGGACCTACCCATCATACCACAGAGGATATTGCGGTACTGAGGGCAATCCCGAATTTGATGATTTTGTCACCGGGTACTCCCATGCAGGTTGCTGAGTGTGTAAGAATTGCATACGAGCATAAGGGACCGGTGTATATCAAAATCGGAATGAACAATGAAGAGGAATTTTTCGAGGAAGATTATAAACTGGATCTTTGCAGCAATGATCTGATCAGAGCCGGAAAGGACATTGCTATTTATGTAACAGGAAGCATCCTGGAAGAAGCTGATAAAGCAGCAGAGATGCTGGAAAGAGATGGCATATCCGTACAATTAAAGAATGTAGTGACAATGAAACCTTTTGGAGAAAAAGACGTTCTGGAAACAGCAAAGAATATAAAAAAGATATTTACTGTGGAAGAACATAACATTCACGGTGGACTTGGAAGCCTGGTGGCAGAAACCCTGGCTTATCATGGTGTATCCGCGAGGGTGTATCCGATTGGAATACAAGACGTATTTGCATCCGGCTATGGAACCCTGAAGATGGTAAGAAAAGCCAATGGTCTGGATGCGGAGAGCATTTATAAAAAGATCAAGGAGGCGCTATAAATGAATGAGTTTGTGCTTTCTGAAATAGAGCCTGGGTTAAAAGCCTCCTTTAAACGAACCATAACGAAAGAAATGGAGGATGCATTTCGGACCATTTCAGGGGATGAAAATCCGCTGCATCAGGATGATGTATTTGCACAGGAAATTGGGGAAGGCAAATTCCCAGGCCATGTTTCCTTTGGTATGCTTACTGCTTCTTTATACTCTACCATGGCAGGAATGTATCTGCCGGGGAAGTATAGTCTGATACATAGTTTTGATGAACTGTCTTTTTTGAAACCGGTTTTTGCCGGAGATGAACTGACTGTGGAAGGGGAAGTAATCGATAAAAATGAGGCGCTGGGGCTTATTCGGTTGAAGGTTGTGATAAAAAACCAGAACCAGAAAACGGTGTCCAGAGCAAAAATGAAAGTGATGGTTATGAGGTAGATATTGAGATGCGTTTCGTGATAAGATAGATTCGTTAAACTGGGGACGAATCGTTAGAAAAGATATATCAGTATAACAAAAAGTAATAATAGAAATAGTATATTAGGAGAAAGAAAAATGACAAGAGAAGAAGTGTATGAAAGATTAAACAACGTATTCAGAGAGGTGTTGGATGATGAATCTATCGAACTTCATGATGAAACGGTAGCAGATGATGTGGACGGATGGGATTCTTTTGAACACATTAATCTGATTGTAGGGGTAGAAGAAGAATTTGGTTTTAAAATTCCCATGGGAAAAGTCGTAACCATGAAGAATGTAGGGGAAATGGTTGATATCATAATGGAGATGGGAAAGTAATATGACAATCACATCTTTTAGCTATTTGGTTCTTATTACAGTGGGCGTAGGAATTTATTATATAGTTCCGAAGAGAATTCAGTGGCTAGAGCTATTGGTTCTTAGTTTGGTTTTCTATTATATGGCAGCAACACCTTATACCATAGTGTATTTGATTTTCTCAACATTGATAGCTTATCTGTCTACGATGTGGATGAAGAAGTATAGAGAAAAGGAAAATCATGGGTTAAAAGTACCCTTTATAGTAACCATAATTGCTATTTTTATAAATATATTAATTTGGTTCATTTTAAAAGGAAAAGGCTTATGGGCATTCTGCGCTCAAAGCCTTATTTTACGTATATATATTCCTGGTGTAGATTCATTACTAAATATGCAGTTGGTAGCAGCTTTGGGAATGGGGTATTATACCCTTCAGATTCTGGGATATATCATTGATTGTTATTGGGAAAATATCGAGCCGCAGAAGAATCCTTTAAAACTGTTTCTATTTACAGCCTTTTTCCCACAATTGACAACTGGACCAATCAGCAGATATTCCCAGTTAGAATGCCTATTTGAGAAACATCAATTTAAATACCAGAATATTGCCTTTGGTGCCCAGAGAATTCTTTTTGGATTTTTTAAGAAAATTGTTCTGGCTGAGAGAGTTGGCGAAATTGTGTCCAAGATTGCCGGGAATCCGGGAGAGTTTACCGGGTTTTATTCATGGATAGCTATTTTAATGTATCCACTGCAGATGTATGCAGATTTTTCCGGTTGTATGGATATTGTTTTAGGAACAGCAGAACTGTTTGATATTAGGCTGGCAGAAAACTTTAGAAATCCTTTTTTCTCTAGGACATCTCAGGAATTCTGGCAGCGGTGGCACATTACTCTTGGCGCATGGGCAAAGGATTATGTGCTGTATCCCCTGCTGAAATCCAAACCAATGATAAAGTTAGGAAAGGTGACAAAAAAGCGGTTTGGGAAAAAGACAGGAAAGTTTCTGGTGAATGCTGTTGGCATGTTCTTTTTATGGATGGTCATGGGAATATGGCATGGAGGAGTGCAGTATATCGTAGGAGTGAGTTTATGGTATTGGATTATCCTCATGCTAGGAGAACTGCTTACTCCCTTTTTTACCAAAGTCACAACGAGTATGGGGATGAAAACAGAAAGTTTTGCATGGCATTTATTTCAATCCATTAGAACTTATGTCATATACGCAATTGGGGCAGTGTTTTTTGGCGTTGGAATATCGGGAGGTATTACACTAATCAAAGATGCTGGAAAGGTAGTGTTTGTTAAGAATTATGCAAATCCATGGATTTTCTTTAATGGGAATTTCCTTGACCTGGAGATTACATATGGGGATGTGAATCTAATCCTTTTGTCAATTTTGGTACTTATTATTGCAGGCGTGCTGAGGGAAAAATATGGATATGCCAGAATCTGGATGCAGAAACAATGCTTTATTTTTAGGTGGATTATCTGGATTGGCTTGTTCTTAGCAGTGTTGATCTGGGGGATGTATGGTCCTGGATATAGTGCAGCAGAATTTATATATCAGGGATTTTAGTAAAAGCATATGAAAAGATGGTTAGAAAAGAATCGAAAAAAAATAGTAAGCTTTGTAGGTTTTGTAATATTTATCATTATTTTAGCTAAAGTGTTTTGCACTGTAACATATTTGTTTCGTACTACCGAATGTGATCGTGTGCACATGATGGGAATCAAACAGGAAAATGTGGATATGGTGTATGTGGGTGGCAGTGCAGCATTTGTTTATTGGGAACCCTTAAAAGCGTGGAACGACTATGGAATTACCTCTTACAGTTATGCTACGAATGATATTCAGGCTGAGAATATCAAAGCATATATAGAAGAAACAAGGAGATTTCAAAATCCAGACCTGTTTGTGATAGATGTACGTGCTTTTCAATACTATTCAGATCAACCAGCTGAAGTAGGGTTACGTAATGGAACAGATGGAATGGACATGACGTCGATTGCACGATATAAGTTGATTGGGGATTATTTGAAATACAGAAATATTCCAGAGGATACAAATGTCGTTTCGTATTTGTTTGATATAGCGAAATATCATACAAATATCGAAAATTTGGGAAAAAGTGACGCATGGAAGTATAAGAATAACGCTGGAGTCAGTCCAAATAAAGGATGGGAATGGATAGATGAATATGCATATTTAGAAGAACCAACGGATTTCCAAACAGAAGAACGTGCAGAACTCTCGAAGAATGCGTCTGAAATATTGTATGAACTGCTTAACTATTGTAGAGATGAGCAACTGAATGCGTTGTTTGTTGTATGTCCTTACTATTTGGCAAAAGAGGATCAGGCAAAATATAACACGATTGAAGACATCGTAGAAAGTTATGGATTTGATTATCTGAATGCTAATGAATATTATAAAGAGATGAGAATTGACTTTACATCTGATTTCTATAATAAGAATCACGTTAATCTATTTGGAGCGGCTAAATATACCGAATTCTTGGAAAAGTATATTGTTCAGAACTATAATCTGCCGGATCATCGAGGAGAATCTGCATATGTATCCTGGGAGACTGATTATCAGAGATATAAACAGGAAGAAGAGATTCATGCGGAAATTGTAAAAAGTCAAATAGAAGATGTACAGCGTGGTGCAGAAGTCATAAGTCAGATGGGAAATACACAATCCCTTACAGAATGGGCAGAACTGGCATCTGGGGATCGGTATTCTTTGTTGTTGGCAACCTCAGGAGATTACGAATGGCCGCAAAATATAGCGGATCAAAATGTTCTTGCCGGGTGGGGAATGAAGCCGGATGGAGAAAAGGCAATCCGTGTCATCATAAATGAACAGGTAAAATATTCCAATTCATCGGATGGTGCATTGACTGCAGATGGAGTTTTGGGTGAATGGGGTGATACACCTTATCACTTGTCGGTTGAAAATGGGATTCCCTGTATTCAGGTAAATGGGGAAGAAGTAGCAATAGATCAGAGCGGGATTCATATTGTTGTTTTTGACAACAACTATCGTAAGGCGGTTGGTATCGCTGCAATCACATGTGGTGAAGATGAGAAAATGGTTGTTGATTTTAGGATGATTGAACCATGACAAGGAGAAAAGTAAACTTTTATAAAGATTACAAGGAAATAATTGATATCTTAATTGAAGGAAAAGAAAAGGAAATTTCTGAATAATTTATATAACTGTTACGCTATAAGATGTATAATATTGTCATGATTTTAGCATGCAATATTTAAAAGACAAATGAAACAAAATGGTATGATAAAAAATACTTCAGGAGATGCAAATGAAACTATTAGGGAGATTCTATGATATAAAATATACAATTGGAGAATTAGCAAGTGATTGCATGATTAATCAAGATCAGCGCATGTATTTACGAAAAAATATGGATATACTGATTATTGATGATGAAGAACTTAATGTCAGCCAGGGATTAAAAGATAGTAATTTTAGTATGTACCACAAACAGGATATCGATAATATTAAAGATGTGGAGCCATATGAAATTATCTTATGCGATATTCGTGGAGTGGGAAAGCGATTTAGCGAAGCTTTCGAAGGTGCATTTATCATCAAAGAAATAAAGAAAAATTATCCAAACAAGCATGTTATTGCATACACGGCAAGCCAATATGATGCTTCCTATAATACATATTTAGCAGAGGCAGATAATGTGATTCCAAAAGGAACTTCATTAGAAGACTGGATAGCAATTTTGGATGATGAGATTGATAAAATAGTTAATCCGGTTCACCAATGGAAACTGGTTAGGGAAAAACTCCTCAAGAACGACGTGAGTACAATTGAAACAGCGCGTCTTGAAAGTGAGTATGTTCGCAGTTTTAAAGAGAAAGATAGAAAACCGCTGGAAAAAATGGCAAAGCAAGGAGCCGATGTTGTGAAAAGCGTGATGGCACAGGTATTAGGGTCAGCAGCAGTGAAATTTTTTCTGGGAGGAGCACTGTAATGAAACGCTTTATCAGTATGATTGAAGGCTCCAATTTCAAGAAAGGATTTTTGATTCAGCCATATCAATATTGCCTAAAAAATGCTTCTTGTGGAAGATGCGCAGAATTTTATCGAAAATTAGCGAGTGCAGAAAATGGGTATTATAATTGTCCTTATGGAATGACCTCATATGTAAAGAGTGTTGATGGGCATAAGTTTATATTTACATGTTTCAAAATAAAGGATATATCGTCTAAAGGAGTGTTTAGACAAAAAAAGGAAAATGAAATAGTATACAATCCCCTTCTTGATAAAATGACATTTGAAAATATAGTTGATATTTATGTGGAAGTATGCCAAAAAGAGGATGAGATTTTAAAACAAGATGAATTGAATAAAGATCTGCTACATGAGATAAGAAACCTCAGTACTCAGTTACAAAGTCGTGCGGAAGAAGTGAACAATAACTATAGTAGACGTTCTGAAAATGACCTCTCTTTTGATTTAGAGCATAACATGCGCCTCGTAAAAGATATTGAAGCTATGGCCCATATGATGACAGCCAGATTTTTAGCATATGATGTTTCTGTTAATCCAATGATATTGCAAATGGGAAAAACATATAAAGCAGATATCTTTAATAAATTTCATAAATGCAGATGTATTATGAATGATTATATGAATAAACATGTTACGTTTGAATTTATTGGAGATACTCATTCTACCTATGAGGTATATCCCACGTTTGATGTTTTGACATTCCTGTTGTTTGAAAATGCAGTAAAGTATTCCCCTAAAAATGAAACTGTTAAAGTGATTTTTGAGAATACAGAAGAGGGAGTACGAGTAACGATTTCTTCTATGGGTCCGTACTGTAATGAAGAGGAAATGCGACATCTGGAACAGAAAGGGTATCGGACAGAGAGTGCGAAGAAGGAGACTACAAGAGGAAGTGGTTTAGGCCTATATTTAAGCCGACATCTGGCGGATATTCATAATATTACAATGAGAATAAGTAGCCGAAAAACAAAGAGAATACGAGGCATAGACTATGGACCATTCGAGGTGGAATTATTTTTCCCAACAGCTTGGCACTATGAATAGTAGGCACAAATTTATTATGCAGTTTCAAATGGAAAGAAACTCAAATTCTTTAGGAACTCAAATCCTTTTGAGTTCCTTTTATAATACATAAATTTTTTCGTTTTCTTTTATAAGATGTGCAAAACTTTCTCTAAAAGTACTAAAAAGGTGCGAAATGGGGAAATTTGATGTCATAAAATGGGTAAAATAGGAATCATATTATGGGGTATACTATCCATGAACATGGCATATCAGGAATTTTTAGAGAGGCTTAAAAAAGAGCGAATAAACAAGAACTTGTCGCAGATGCAGATGGGACGAAAACTGAAAATGAGTCAAAGTCATTATAGTAAGGCCGAACTGGGAACGAGAAGATTTACGTATTTTGAGATGCAGTGTTTATGTGATACGGAGGTTGATATTTTTTATATTCTTACAGGAACGGAATATGAGGGGAAATACAAAAAAGTATTAGAGGAAAAATCATATGATGAATTGACATTTTTGATGAGAATTGTCTGTTATGCAAATGAGTATCACAGGAAGAAAGATGCATATTATTACGAAGATGTTCTGACAGATAAAATGGGTATGGAACAATATGCATTAACCAGAGATAGACAAAATAATATATTATATTCGGTACGTCGCATGAAGAATTATAATCAAAAGAAGATGTCAGAGATTTTGGAAGTAGATGTAAAAAAATTAAGAGATATGGAAAAGGGTATAACGTTACCTGATAGTGAGATAATCTTGAAAATGCATACTACGTTCAGTATTCCATTTTTTGTGATTTTGAAAGAGAAAAACCTCTTAATAAGTGAACTGTGTTATATGATAGAACTTTTGGAGAAAAGTACAAGAAAAGAAGTGTATGGTCTAATACAAGATTGCTTCAGCATTCTTGAATAAATATGGTGTTAATGGGTGATAGAATGTTTCGTATTTTAATATGCGATGACGAGCTAGATGTTTGTAATCAAATTGAGCAGGCATTTAAGAGATACGCAGAGAAAAGAGAAGAAGATATTCATATAGAGCAGTTTTATTCGGGAGAAAGTCTGATACAATATATGGAAAATAATAGTCAGAAAAATGTTGACTTGATTTTTTTGGATATTAAGCTTCCAGGAATGACTGGCGTTAAGGTGGGAAAACTGCTGAGGGAAAAACTGGAGAACGAAAAAGTTCAGATTGTATTTATTTCTGCTTATGAGCAATATGCAATGCAGTTATTTCAGATTAGACCTTTTGACTTTCTGTTAAAGCCAGTTAATGAAAATGCTGTTATAAAAATCTTTGAAAAGTATATACGATTATTTGTAAGGCAGCAGGAATATTTCGAATATAAAATCGGAAAAAGTACGGAAAAGATTCTTTCATCAGAAATTATGTATTTTGAATGTCTGGGAAGAAAGAAATGTATTGTGACTCCAAAAGAAAGAATATATTTTTATGGTAATATAAAAGATATTCGTAAAGCTATTCATTCTAAACACTTTTGGACAGTACATAATTCGTTTATTATTAATACACAGTATGTAAAAGCATATAAAGAGAATGAAATAGTCATGTGCAATGATCAGGTGATCCATATAAGTAACACATATAAAAAGGAAATCAAGAGAAAAATAGCAGCACAGGGAGAAGTATAGTATGCTGGAAATAAGTTCCTATCTGATATTAAATGCTCTCAGAACCTATCTTTTGTATCGTTTTGTCAGTCTTTTCTTTGAAGAATACCAAAAAAATAAGTATGTTTTATTTGAATATGTCGTATACTTCCTGATAAACAGCGTAGAATATTTGTGTCACAATTCTGATATTATAAATATTCTGATTAGTATAGGTGGTTTATTTCTTGTTATTTTTACAGGATATAAAGGGAGTTTTCAAAGAAAAGTGCTATCTTTAATTGCTGTTTGTGGACTTGCTCTATTGACAGAGAATGTTGCATGGGTCATTTTTGTAAAAGATAAGGATGTTCAGATGGCAGAAATAGGATTTTTCTTTTCAGTCTTTATCTTTTTTATTCTAGAAATGCTAATTGAGAAAACTGTTATGTTTCGTCGGGGAATAGAGCTTTCGTTTAAAAAAGATCTAATGCTTGTTCTGATTTCGGCAGGAAGCATGTTTATTGCGAATGTAATGATTGAAGGAACCTATAATAACAATATATTATTGGTTGGTGCTTTATGTGTTTTGCTTTTTATCAATATAATCATATTTTATTTATACGATAAATTGATGAATGATTATGTTAAAGAGAAAGAGAAAGAAATGTATGGATTACAACTGACAATGTATCGTAATCAGCTTAAGATACTGCAAAATGCAAATGATACATATAAAACATTGAGACATGATATGAAACATCATATTATGTTACTGTCTACTTATATTGAAAAAGATGAAAAAGAAAAGGCATTAGAATACATAGGTAAGATAAACAGTTATTCTGTTGCTGGGAAACTATATGTAGATACTGGAAATGAATGCATAGATAGTATACTTAATTATATGATGGATGCTGTTGGAAAAATAGGAGGAAACTTAATTACAGATATAAGAATTCCTCAATCTTTGCCTGTGAATGATTATGATATAAACATAATACTCAGTAATCTTTTGCTAAATGCATACGAAGCCATTCAAAAAAGTGAAAGGAAAAGAATTGAACTGACTTTGCAATATGATCGGGGCATAATGAAAGTTAAAATAGTAAATGATTATGATGGTATTTTACGAGAGAATGATAATGTTTTGTTAACAACAAAAGAAAAACAATTTGAGCATGGAGTAGGGTTACTCAGCGTGAAAAGAACGGTTGAGAAGTATGGAGGAAAAATGCTTATTGATTATACAGAAGACGTATTTGAGGTGAATTTATTTATATATTTGAATATTTAGAGAAAACATGTTTGGAGAAAATGAAAGCAGTGAAAAGTCACTGCTTTTTGTATTATAACCAAAAATTACCATAATGGTGCTTTTTTTTACAAATAGGTACCGTTCCACACATAAAATGTTAAAATTTGAAAAAAGGAGGGTTGTATATGAAGAAAATGATGAAAATACTTTATAAAGGCATTTTCTGTTTGTCCATGCTGGTGGCTACAACTGCAGTGAACTCTGCTTGCTTTTATAAGCTTTATCAGGAAGAACTTCCAGATGAACTTTCTGCCTTAAAGAAATATGAATAAAGGGAAAATCTTAAATGCCATTGCTCAAAACAACAGTTTGTCTGAAACAGATACTGTAATATTAAACTATGGTATAAAAAGAATAGTTGCCACATTATTGGATGTAATATTTACGTTTATAATTGGTAGTCTCTTGGGGATTGTTGTAGAGAGCATGGTGTTTCAGTTTTCTTTTATATTACTAAGAACATATGGAGGAGGATATCACTCGAAAACAAAATTTCGGTGTGAAATAAGTTCTGCTATTATTACTATTGCCTCTCTGACAGGTATTAGAAGATTTGAAAATATTATACTTGATTATACATGGATTATGGTTTTGTTTGCTATTGCGATAGGAATTATGGCACCTGTAGAAGCAAAGAATAAACCATTGTCGCTAGATGAAAAAAGGGATTACCACAATAAGGTGATTAGAATTTTAATTACCTTATGTTTTTTTGCTATTTTTAGTTCAATATGGACAAAAAAAATACTTGTTCCTATTGCTGTAGCTATATATGATACAGGCTTTTTAGTGGTTCTCGGAAAGATAAAAATCTTAGAAGATAGAAAGAAAATGTGAACACATATCTGAATTATACATTTCAAACTATTTAGATAATATCAATGGCTTGGAATGATTGCTTTTATTTTAGGAGTGTTATTAATTAGAAATAAAATATCATAGTAATATAAAGGGGATGGATAGAAAAGAAAAAGAAGCTTTAACCCCACATAGGAAGGATAAAAGCTTCTTGTTTTGGATAAATCCTTATATTCTCCCCCTTGACACAATCCCCTTTTACACTGTGCAGGATTTATCCGGATGTGTTATTGGAATGCCAAAACTAACGTCTGGCATCATCAAAACCATTTTCAAAATACTTACAGTACATTTTGTAGGAGTGCCTTTTACTAGAATATTTTTTATATAATTGAGCTAAAAATCTAATCATAGTGTTGTCCCTCCTCTTTCTTTTGATATTGTCAGTATATTCGAAAAAACACAATTCGTCTGCATACGAAGTGATACAAATTTTCAGTATTTTATGCGTATTATTTTGCGCATTCAGATGTGAAAACAAGTTTTACATTGAATATATTTGTGCAATATGGTAAAATTTATTTCGGGAATATTTGGAATTGGGGTAAAAAATATGGATAAGGAATCGAGAAAAGAACGGTTAGAAAGATTCACACGTATCTTTACAAAATCAAGACAGAAGACCACGGTTTCACAGGAGAAGATGGCTGCTGAGCTGGATGTGTCAAGAAGAACGATACAGAATTGGGAAATGGGAAAATCATGTCCCGATTTTTTCCAGACTACGGAATGGTTTCGTGTGCTTAAAATCAATCCTATCCCATACTATCTGGAATATGTTTTCCCAAAAGAGTTTTCTGATTTACAGGCCTCTGATTCTGGTGAAAGAATAGCAGAAGCACTGAAAGTTTTGCTGGAAAGTCTTTCAGAGGAGCAAATGAGAGCTCTGCTTTTCCTTTTCCATGCAGATCATGGAAGTTCACCCACTGCAGTACTTCAGATGATAGTGGCACATCTGCACTGTGATATGAAATCACGGGTAACAGTAGCACGGAGCATTCTGGAGAATTTCGAGATGTGTGAACAGCGTGGTGAACTGGTAGCGGAAGATCATATCATGCCTGATCTGGATGTGCTGAGGGATGCTGTAGAAAGAGGAAAAATAGCAGCAAACAAAAATGAAAAAGGATATAGTGCATCCTATTCGGATGTAAATCCTTCATAATGATTTAAGAAAAACAATAAAAGCAATAAGATATTCGAAAAACGAATAACTTATTGCTTTTTTATGTTATACTGTAATAAGCGCAGGCAAAAACAGGCGAAGGTAAATTGAAAAGTAACAAAACAGGAAAGTAACAAACAGGAAAGCAGCAAAACATGCAGTGCGAAGCAGGAAATATATGAAATACGTTTATCCGAAACTTTCAGACAAAGATTTTTATATCATTCGAATCGGCGGGCTGGGTCTTGGGAACATGCTTTTTACCTATGCAAAGGCAGTTCTCTATGCAAGAGACCATGGTGCCCGACTGATCTGGCCGACCTGGGTATCTATTCCGGTGGGACAAATCCTGAGACGGGAAAGCAACAAACGTTTTTATCATGATTTATTTCAAAATCGTATCGGTGCTGTGTCAGGCTTTCAGAAACTCAGGCTTTTGTGGACGAGAAAAAAAGACATTGTTGTCATGGAAGGGATGGAAGGTGAATTTGAACCCATAGCCGGAAAAGAAAACAGTGAGTATCTTTACAGGCATTTTCAGACTATCTTGCAGGAACGCAACAGAAAAGCAATGGAGTTCGAACCGGGAAACGGGATATGCATGCATATTCGTTTGGGTGATTTTACACGTGGTACGGAAGCAGACTTAAAGGCTGGAAATCCAAATACCAGCATTCCTATAGAATGGTATATAGATGTGATTCAACAGATAAGAGATGCAGTATCGGAAACTCTGCCGGTATATATTTTTTCGGATGGTTCCAGAGAAGAACTGCAGGACATTCTGGCGCTTCCGGGTGTGCAGCAGGTGACCTTTGGGACAGCAATCGGAGATATACTGGCGATGTCAAAAGCCAGACTGTTTGTGGCATCGGGCTCTACGTTTTCCAGATGGGTACGGTATTTAGGAAGAATGAATACGATCACCTATCCGGGACAGTTAAAGCAGTATCTTCTGGAAGAAGATGAACCGGCATTTGAGATCGAAGCAGAGCAGATTCCGGAGGAGTATCTGGACAGATTAAAAAAGCAGCTGCAATAAATGGAAAAATTTGGGTATCAGGAAAAGAATATTTTACGCCACATCACATATACTATGCATAAATTTTCTGAAAGGAGATTTATGTAGATGAATAATAAAGCATTAGACTGTACTGCATTGACATTAGTTATTATAGGCGCAATAAACTGGGGGCTGGTAGGATTTTTCAAATTTGATCTGGTTGCATTTCTCTTTGGACCATTAAGTATCCTTTCCAGAATCATTTATGCGCTTGTGGGTATATGTGGTCTTTACCTTATTACGTTCTATGGGTATTGCGGTGGTCCGGACAGTGAATAAATAAAGGTTTATGAAACGGATGAGAAGAGACAGGAAAGAAGCGTCAAGTGAAAAAATAACAGCATCCGGGTGGGCATTGCTGCTGAGCATTCTATTTCTGGCAGCAGTAGTAATGCCGCTTGCCTGGATTGCGTTTTATAATTATCCTTCCAGTGATGATTTTGCTTATGCAGGTTCTATCTATTGGAATGTAAAAAATGGTGCAGGGATCTGGACCATTTTTCGTGATGCATATCAGACCGCAGTGACTTATTATCAGTCCTGGCAGGGCCGATATTTTGATGATCTGGTGTCGGCATTCGGCTTTGGAATCGCGATACCGAAATATTATTTTGTGGGAACTTTCCTGGTTCTGCTTCTGTTTCTTTGGGGAAATCTGGCGCTGGTACATAAAACACTGTATAAGATTTTAAAATGGGACAACCATATCGCTTGGATTGCAGCCATCTGGTTTACTGCATTCCAGTTTTTGTATGTGCCATACGCGGTGGAAGGCTTTTACTGGTATGTGGGAGCCACCGGATATACCATGACCTATGCCCTTATGCTTCTCATGGTATGTGCCTATTATGAAGCATTACATACGGATTCCAAAAAGAAAAAGGCAGGCTACATTTTAGCCACGGTCATTCTGGTGATCATGATCGCCGGAAGTAATTATGCCGGAGCACTGCTTACAGCAGAGATTCTGGTTCTGTTTTTGATACTTACTTTCACAAAAAGGGCAGGCGGAAAGCAGAAGCTGTTTGCGGGACTGATACTGGCAGAATATTTGATCTGCTTTGCTTTTAACGCCCTGTCACCGGGAAATACCAGCCGTATGAACAACGTAGAAAGCTATGGGGTGGTAGGAAGTATTCTGGCATCTTTAAAACAGGCTGCCGTATTTTGCAAAGAATGGTTTCACATACCGGTTCTTTTACTGCTTGTATTTTTATGTGTGTTGGGAATGTCTCAGTTACGAAAGAGCGATTACCAGTGGAAGCTTCCCGGAGTCTTTACCCTTGTTACCTTCGGGTTGATGGCATCCCTTATGACACCACCCTTTTATGCAGGTGCCACCTGGGGACCGGGCAGGTTGATTAATCTGGTATATTATAGTTATTATTTCTTTTTGGCTTCCAATCTCTATTACTGGGTCGGATGGGCCATGCGCAAGTATGGGGATCATAATGGAACAACGGAATCGGTTTGGAAAAAGCGGGCTTCCATGGTCACTCTGATTTTGGTAATCCTTCTTGGAGTCGGTTTGCTTGGCTGTATGAAGATATACGGATTACAGTCTTCCAACAGTACCAGTGCCCTGCTATCCATTGTAAAGGGAGAGGCAGCCCGGTACCGTCTGGAGAATGAGGAAAGATGGAAACTGTTAGACGATGAGAATCTGAAAGAATTGGAAGTGGATGATTTTACGGTTAAGCCCTATGTGCTTTACCATGATGATATTACAGAGGATCCGGATGATTGGAGAAATACGACGGTAAAAGGATTTTTCCATAAAGAATATTTGAAATTACGAGTGGAAGAATAACAGAAAGGACATAACAGATACATGCAAAAGATACAACAGGGATGTTTCAAAATCATAGCTGTGATCGGAATGCTGATTTTTGGATTTTTAACCTGGTATACATGGAGATTTACACACAGGATGTATACGGATAATGAAGATATTGTAGTACTGGCAGATCCCTTATGGAAACACGTGCTTGCCTTTGTCCTGGTCATGATTCTTCTGGTACTTCTTTCGAAAGCAGCGGAAAAGCTGTCTGAGAAGGCCATGCATTATGTTGTGATCGGAGTATGTGTATGCGTTACTGCTTTTCTGATCTTTTTGATCAGCGAGGCAAATGCATACGCAGTAGTAGACCAGCAGCATATCAATGGAACTGCCATGGAATTGTCCAAAGGAAACTTTATCGAAATGAACCCGGGAGAATATTTTAGCATCGTTCCATATCAGTTAGGTCTGGTAAAGCTGTTTTCATGGATTTATACCCTGTCAGGAGACCAGATTCCAGACACCATCCGATATGTACAGGCGGTGTGTGTTGGGCTTTCCATTTATGCAGGATTTTTGATTATAAGGCGGCTCTGGCATCAGATACGGATTGAGCTTTTGTATGTGCTTTGCATGATAGCGTTTTTCCCCTTGCATTTATACAGTATGTTTCTGTATGGTGAGACGCTTGGGGTCTGCGGAACGCTTTGGGGCGTATGGTTTTTCCTGAAGATGAATGAGTCCGATAAGCCAAAGAAAATGCTGCTCTGGGGCATTCCGGCAATGCTTGCGGTAGCTATTGCCTACATTGCAAGAAGTGCACTGATCGTGGTCTGGATCGCCATGATGATCATTCAGTTACTGATTTTTCTAAGAAATAAAAAGCTTGTGCCGGTGATACTCACCGTGGGAATCCTGATCAGTATGGTCGGCGGACAGAATCTGCTGATACATTCCATCGAAAAGGAGAGCGGACTTTCGCTGGACAATGGAATGCCTATTGTTTTGAATCTGGCTATGGGATTGCAGGGGAACATAGAAGAAGGGGATAAACCCGGGGCTTACAATGGATATAACTGGAATACCTTCCGGGACTATGATCTGGATCAGGAAGCGTCATCGGTGGATGCGAGAAACAATATCAGGGAGCGGCTGGACTTTTGGAAATCCAATCCAAAAGAATTTGTCCTGTTCTTTAAAACCAAATTACTCAATCAGTGGAATGAGCCGGGATACGGAGCTTTCTCCATGACACGTTTTATGGAGGAGCCGGATGAGTGGATAAACAGCATGTATTATGGACAGACAAATGAGCTCATGTATGGCTTTTTAAATCAGTATCAGGCCTTGGCTTATTTCATGACGTTCCTGTTTTTTGTGGTCCTTCTGATAAAAAATAACCGAAAAGAAACAGAATATCTGATAGGACTGATCCTGATTGGCGGCATCGTCTTCAGTGCATTATATGAGGCAAAGAGCAGGTACGTTTATCCCTTTGCGGTAGTTGGTATTTTATATATGGCAGTTGGTACGACACTTTGTTATGACTATTTAAAAGAATTTTGTTATGGCTGGTTAAAAAAGCATATGGATAAGACTGCGGTTAAAGGACTGGAGACAAATGCAGAAGAAAGTTAAGACAGTACAATTTTTAACCGGCATGGTAATGGTGATTTTGTGGGTCGCCCTGATGGTCTTGATCTACTGGTTTTCAGATCAGCCGGATACGGTATCCTCAGAACAGTCCATGCGGATCGGCAAGCTGATCTGCAGCATCCTGGTAGGTGGATATGATGCACTGTCGGAAGTGACACAATATCAGTATGCCGAGCTGATCGACCACTTTGTCAGAAAATCAGCACATTTCTGTGAATATGCGGTGCTTGGAATGCTTACCTGGGGAAGCTTTCGCTGGGTGTGTGTGGTTTTCAGGGAGAAGCGAGGTAGAAGCTATGAGACATGCAGTGAAGCTGAGACATGCAGTGAAGCAGAAAGTGGCAGTAGATGCCCTGAAACACGCAGTAAGGCAGAAAGTGGAAGCAGATGTTTTGGGATATATAGTAAGATAGAGCTTCGTGCGTGGGCATGGTGTATCTGCTATGCTGCAACGGATGAGTTTCACCAGCTTTTCGTGCCGGGACGTTATGGCATGGTAAGAGATGTAATATTAGACTCACTGGGGGCACTGACGGGAATCACAGTGTGTATTCTGGTGAGTAGAAGGTTTTGTAAAAATGGAACTAAAGGTCGCGAAGGTAAGAGAGAAGACAATAAAAGAGAATAATAGAAGAGAAAATAGTGGAGATGACAGAATAAAAAAGAATTTCATATTCTGGATTCTGGTCATCGGGACCATTCTGGCAACTCTGAAATGTATTTTTGTCAGTCTTCAGATGGATGAAGAATACGCAATCAGTCTGCCCTATCGTCTGCTTTTGGGGGATAAAATGTTTGCCCAGATATGGGATCCTCATCAGACCTCTGCGTTTATCATACAGTTCCTGATCTGGATTTTTCAGAAAGTAACCGGAACCACCACTTATGTGGTGATCTGGATTCGTTTTGCCGGTGTACTGATGCATGGAGCGGTAGCGTATTATCTTTATCGTTTCCTGAAAACCATAACCTGCAAAGAGCACAGCTTTTATCTGGCACTTATTTATTTCAATCTCCTTCCCAAAACCTACGTCATGCCGGAATTCTCCAACATGATGGTGTGGGGACTTACGATGCTTCTCATTGCGATGACCAGGTTGATTTGTCTGCAGCAGGGGAAATGGAATTATCGAATGACATTTTCGGCTATCGAAATCGGGTTCTGGATCTGCTTTATGGTGCTTTCCTACCCGTCCTGTGTGCTGATGTTCCCTTTTGCGATATGGTATGTACTTCGGTTTTGCCGGCATAAAGGGAAAACAGCCGGAATCATCACCGCAGTTTGTGGCGTATGCGGTGGTGCGTATGTGGGATATCTGCTTTCTTATATGACGGTTTCAGAGCTGATTGCCAATATAAAGAGTCTGGTGGCTTCCTGTGGCTCCCATTCTGATGGGGCTCTTTACAAGCTGGCACTATATGGAGCCGGAATCTGTGTGGCAATCCTGTTTGGCACGGTATATACACTTCTTACCAAGGTGGTATATGCCAGAATCTGCAAAAAAGCCGGAAAAGATCCAAAAGAAAAGAGCGAAGAGGCCAGGGCAACGAAAATGTTGCTTCTGATCATGGTGGCTTTTGTACTGCAGTTTTTACACTGGATTCTGATGCTTTGGAAATATGAGTCCTCCTATCCCTTTGCAGTGTATTTCTTTATTTTCGGATATACCTTTTATATCATGAAGCGGCTAAGCGTGAGTGGATCAAAGGGCGAATCGGAACCCTTTGAAACAGGAGATTGCAAAAAAGAAGTTTGTGGAGATGGCAGGAACATTGATAATAAAATTCTGGTTTTATGGATGGGTGGAAATATCACCATGTATGTGGCGATTCTTCTGCTGACCAATCTGACCATTTTTACTTCGGTAAAATATTTGATGCCCGGTGTCATCATGGGCATGATAACCATTCTGGCTTATGTAAAACAGAAGGCTCCTGCTGCGTATGGAAAGTACGCACGTAATCTCCTGCTTCTGTGGTGTTTCGTGGCGGCTTTTGTAAAAGGCTGGGCATACACAGATGATGATGGATTGATGAAAAATATTACCTGCGTGGGCAATGTGATTTCTGAGGGACCAGGAAAAGGCATTTTTACAGAGTATATGCAGGGGTATATGCAGGAAAGTATTTATGAAGAAATGCAACAGTATGTACAGCCGGGCGATAATCTGCTGGTGATAGATTCCCACACTTTGTGCTATTTATATCAGGATGTGAATGTGGCATCCAGCATCACCATCTGTACACCTACTTTTGACGAAAATCTGCTGGATTACTGGGAAAGGAACCCGGATAAATATCCGGATGTGATCGCTGTACGCTGCTGGTTCGGAGAACTGAAGTGGGAAACGGATGGATGGCTGATGAATTGGATCGATGAGGAATATCAGGCAGAGCAGATCATAGATGGAAAGTACTTAAGATATTATATAAAGAGAAGTTGAAACGTTGAAGCAGGGATGAATAAGCAGAGATAAATAAGTCGAGATGAATGTGCAGAGATAAATAAGCAGAGATGAATAAATAGAGATAAATAGGTAGAGATAAATAAGGACTGATTTATGGCGACGAACGATAAAAAGAAGAATGTGAATATTGAACTGCTCCGTATAATAGGGTGCATGCTGGTGGTGGCTGCTCACTATTTTATGAATCATCGGCTGGCAGAGGATGGCGTATCCTATCAGATACCTGTGATTTTTATGGAGTCCTTTGTCAGAAGTTGTACACCTATCTTTTTCCTGATTACCGGATTTTTCCTGTTTGACAGGGAAAAGAAAGTGAGAGAAACCATTCGGTATGTGGTCCTTAAGATAATGGTACCGGCGTGGGTTATCATTTTTCTGGGTAATTTCCTGGATCGTTTTTTAAATGGTCAGGCCACACTTTTACAATGTCTGACATCGCCCAGGCTGGATCTGCAGAATTTATCATACAGTATCCTGATGTGGCATAACGGGGCAATCAATGCGTATCATATATGGTTTTTGTTTGCACTGGCCTATATCTATATTTTGTATCCTGTGCTGAAACTTTTGTGCACCGAAAATCCTGCTATGACCTGTACCAGAAGATATGTACTTCTGATCAGCATTGGATATTTTGTATGCAAAGAGACCTTTGATACGATAGTGGGCCATCAGGTGTTTTTCTTTCCGGCGGTGTTTGCTTATTGGCCGGTAGTTTATATCCTTTTGGGATATGAATTTAAACTTTTCTATGAAACAAAGTTGCAGAAAGCGGAAAAGACTTTCCTGTATCAAATGCTGGGTTTGGGACTTTTCGTTGCAGGAAGTCTCATTACGTTTGGGCTGAGTTACTTTGTAGATCTGGCCGGTAATGGTATGTATGGAGAGGCATTTATTGAGTTCAGCTCTTTTGGACCATTTGTAAGCTCTGTAGGGATTTTTCTATGGGGGCTTTCTGTACGGATAGGGAATCAGAAAGTTCAGAAGGTGATTCTTTCCATGGGGAAAAATACATTTGTGGCTTATCTGGTGCATCTTATGATTCTGATCAAGCTCCGGAGCATGGGAATGGAAGAGGTTATATCAGGTATCGTTGGAACCAATCCTTTTATTAATGCTGTAATCTGTGTGGTGATTTATTTTGTGGTAGCTATGGGGGTGGCGTATTTGTATAACTGGATAAAAAGGGTTATTCTCCTGCATGTCCATTTATCTTAAGTCTGGCGCTGTCCGGTACCTGTATCAGACCAAATTTATAAAAGATTGGGTAAATATAGGATATTCCCCGGATATCGCCTAATGCTTTAGGCCGGGGAACGACACCTTCAAGCTTTTTCTATGGTACAACATATACATAAATATGATACCAGCTGTTTTCGGTTTCAAAGGGGGCATCCTGTAGCAGGGAGAGCCCCATTTCTTCTGCATTCATAATATAAGCAGCGGAAAAGATATACCGGCAGTCCAGTTCTTTCAGCTTTTCAATATTCAGGTCCAGATCGTAGATGACGCTGTTCCATTTCTTTTCAAAGGTATAATAATTTGCCTGTTCTGCTGTGGTGATATAGCATCGGTTCCCCCAGTTATCATAAAAATCACGAACATAATCACTTTTTTCCAGTTCACCTGCCATGACTTCACGGAAGGTGTGTTTGTATTCCAGCGGGTAATTGTTGGAGTATCCATCCAGACAATAGAAGCCATGATAAGCGGCTGCAGCCGGATAAATCCCCACACTGACCACATGATAGGTATCTTTGGGTTTTCCGATGGCCTGATCAATCTGCTCGAAAATATCTTCTGCAAAAAAACGATCCCAGTCCAGTGCGTAATAGGTGTCACCCTTTACTAACTTGGATAGATTCGGACGCAGGGAAGAGTGAAGAAGCACAGAGATTCCCCAGATTCCTAATATCGCATATACGAGCAGGGTGGCGAATAACATTCTGATAGGAGTGCAGCGCTTTTCCTGCATTTTGGAAGAAATGTCATTGGTTAACATGTTTGAAGAACCGGAAAAACTGTCGGAGGTTTTGGTTGGTGCAGAAATAGCCTCAAATAGATATTTAATCAGATAAGCACCCAGCACGCACCAAAAAAGCGGAAGAAGCCATGCGATTCTTCCCAGATTAAATTCTTTGAGTACGCCGCCGACGCTATTTCTAAGCGTAGTCATCTGTGGACCGAGATAGAGCCCGTAAAACAGACAAATGAGAAGAATCGCGGAAAAAAGTTTGAGTATAATTTGGTGTCTTTTCAACTCTTTTCGTATCACTAAAAGGACAAGCAGAAAAATGCCCAGCAAAAGAATGATATCGTGATAAGACATGGCATAGGATATGCCATGCAGAAAACAATCCTTTATGCTGCTGAATATATCCTGCGGAGAAATAAGCATCTCTGTTTTATGGCTGACATAGCCTGTGGAAGGAAATAAAACCTGTTTTATCAGAGAAAGGTTGGTCAGTAAATAGGTGGCAAGCAGAACTAAGAAAGAAATCCATGGCGTAGAAGGAATCTTTTGCCCTGTGCGTTTATTCCGTATGGTCAGATAAAGCGCAAAAATGCCCAGAACCATAAGCCAGGCAAAGCCCACCAGTACCAGTGAGGAGGATAAACCGTATAGGATGATCAGGAGGATAAAGCCGGCTTTCTGTAAGCGGGTACCTGAAAAATGTCTGCGTTCCAATTCATATAATTGAAGAACTGCATAAACCAGAAGTGGCTGCCCCGGAATACAAAGACCATATACCGGATAAAAGGGCATGAGCATAAAAATAACAGAAATGCCAAAGGAAATCAGATTTGTTCCCACCAGTTTATGAAGCAGAAGAAACATTCCAAGAAAACCAATGAGATTGATAAACCACTGGGACAACATAAATGCAGTAAAGGGTGCAAAGAATTTGTAGAATAGCACAAACAAAGGTGCAGGTGGAACAGCACCATTAGCAGGAAGCCCATTTAGCAATTCCGGATAGATTTTGACATCGGTAAAGAGATATTTGGCAGTCAGCAGATAGCTGAAAAGCTCTCCATCCAGCTGATCATGATAGGTGACGATACTGCCGGTGCCCAGAATCAAGTACGGAATCATAGCCAGAGAGGCTATTAGAAGGCCTGAAATCATATATAAAGTTGTTTTTTTGTTATTTGCTGTCATAGTGATTGTTCTTACTTTCCTGTATATTGCTTTTATATCTTTGCCATATGGTTAGTATATGATATTGCCGGATTTTTTTCTATATCTTTTGGAATAGAAAAGAGAAGCTTACGACGATGGCAACAATCATATGGTATGCAAAGAAACTAAAGTCGCAGTATAATAGACATATATATCTGGAAACAATCAGATGCTATTTTGATATGCCGCAAGAAATATATATGAAAACTGTCTGCATGAACATCAAAGCTACAGATAATGGAGGACTATGCCATGAGTCTTGAACCTGGTGGAAGATCTGATAAATACGGAAACAATTACGAGAATAGTTACCTTGCAAAACTTCTTCTAAGGCTTGTCAAAGAGGAACTCACTTCGGTTACAGTTGAGCCATTAGGCGAAAATAGTAACTCTGTGGAATTTATTTCTGAACAAAAAGATGGGACTGTTAAGCACTATCAGTGCAAGGCTAGTAATACCACTCATTCTTCATGGAGCATTTCGGACCTAAGAAAATACAAAGTCTTTCAACGGGCCAAAGAGATCATTGCTGCTGATATCAAAAACTTATATTACTTTATTTCACCCCTGCAGTATAACGAATTGGATGAATTATGCAAGCGTGCTCGAACTAATTCATCGCCTGCGGATTTTGTGACTTATCAGTTAACCAATACTAACATAAGGAGTATGTTTAATGACTGTGTAGCAGAATTTGGGCTTGATATAAGCACTCCTTTAGATGTTGAACAAGCTGTTTATATATTATCACATTGTTATTTTGAGCAATATATTACAGGAACGGAAGCTGACCAGGAATTAAATGAATACATCGGCATGGTATTCACGGGTAAGGCATCTATTGTTCGAGTTCTGCTTGAACAGTATGCCAATGATACCGCCTGTTATGGAGTAAAAATAACTGCAAAAGACGTCATAGATTACTTAGAAGCCAAAGATATCCATGTTCGAAATTATCACAGCGATAGAACAGTCTTAAATAGAATTTCCGTTCTCAATAACACCCATTGGGATTCTTATCATGCTATCCATGAAACGCTTATACATCGCACGTCAACGGATAGTATTGTTGAGTGCATCAAAGAGGAACGTTCGGTTGTTCTTCACGGAAAAGCTGGAACCGGGAAAAGTGGGTGCCTGGAAGAAATTATTTTATACTTAAAGAAAAAAGGAATTCTTTACCTTTCAGTAAAACTTGACAAACACCTGCCCCATAAATCTGCAGATGCTTATGGCGAAGAGCTTGGACTCCCAGAATCTCCAGTTTATTGTTTGGCTACCCTATCAGCAGGCAAACCGTGTGTTTTGATTATGGATCAGCTTGACGCTTTGCGTTGGACAAGCAATCATTCCAGAGATGCCTTGGATGTTTGTAAAGAACTCATTCTACAGGCAGAAGCAATCAACAAATATTCGAAAGGGAAAATATCGATTATATTCGCATCTCGCACTTTTGATTTGGAGAATGATAAAGGATTAAAAGAACTGTTTGCACCCTCGAAATCCCCATCTGTTTTGAGGTGGGTCAAGGTGAATATGGATCATTTTACCAAGGATGAGGTTATTCAAATTATAGGTCAAAAATATGACTGCCTCACATCTCGTCTCCAAAAATTACTGCTAACTCCATCTTCATTATTTGTCTGGTCCAAACTCGAAGAAGACACACAGAAAAACAGCATTTCATCAGTCTTTGAACTAATGGATACATGGTGGCAGCAGATTCAGCAAAAGTGTATTTCGGCTGGTTTACAATCCAAAGATGTCGTTTCCTGTAAAAATAAAATAGTTATGTCAATGGAAAGTAGGGCGATTTTTTCACTCCCACAAGCTATTTTCATAGACCAAGCAAACGAAATTGATCTTTTGGTTTCGTTGGGCCTATTGAATTACAATTCAGATACGAAAAGTATTTCTTTTACGCATCAGAGTTTTTTAGACTATTTCATAACAGCAGACATTTTAAAGAAAATCTATTCAGGCTATGAACTCAAAGATTTAATTGGAGATAGAAGTGATCAAACACCGCTTATTAGATATCGTTTGTTGACGGTTCTCCAAAATCTACTGGAAAGTGACTCTGTTCTATTTGCCAAGCAGAGCAGTGAACTATTAGAGTCGTCTTCTGTTCGTTTTTATTTCAAATGTGCAGTTTTTGAGATAATTAGTCAATGTGAGACTCCTGCATCCGAAATTTATCAAATCATCGACGAATATATTCAAAAACCAGAGTGGTCAGATTACATCACGCAGGTTGTGTTTTATGGTCATCCATCCTTTATCATGAGATTGAAATCTCTTTCAGGTGGAAATTTTCCTTCTGATTCAATCCTGTTACTGTTAAAATCTATCAACTATAAACAATCTGACTTTGTAACTGACAGATTACTACCTTTTTCATTGAAGAATCCTGAACAAGATCGCAAAATATTTTGGACATTATGTCATGATGCAAATGATGATTCTGATAATATGTTTAAACTTCGGGTTCGGCTTTTACAAAAAAACCCGACACTGTTTCACAATTTTTTAGGATTCCACGAGCTAATTAAGCGGCTATCCGCAAGAGCCATAGATTTATTCGAGGTACTTATAGAAAGCTGGCCAAGCAATAAGATTTCAAATATTTACATCAGTGATGCCGATAATATGACTCGCTATGCTAAACAATATGCATGGCAAATAGTAACTAAATTGTTTCCTCAAATTTGTGCAATAACAGCTAATTATCTTCCACGATGGCCACATTCATGGTGGAATAATGACTACCAGGATTGGACATCAAATGGCTATCACGAGTCGGCTGTTCGATCAATCACCGAAATCGTAAAAGATTCTTTTGCAGAATGTGCACAAACAACTCCTGATAAGTTAATTACTTTTGTAAAGAGGCTAAATTACCCAATATCTGCAGTGGGACATGAATGTATTATGCATGCCATTCTAAATCTACCTATTAGCTATGCAGACGAAGCAATAGAATGGCTTTTGACCGATATCGACAACAAAATATTTGTATTTTCTGTAAGAGAAGATGATTTTTTGTCTTATACAAAACAATTTTTGCAAAAATTCACCTCCTTGTGTGATTTGAATCTTTTTCGAATGTTAGAACAATACATCTGCGCTTGGAAAGAGCCGGTTGAGCATATGTTATACATCTTTCGAGAGCGTCGCGAAGTAAGAGAAACAATTCACACATCGGTATATTATGCTTATTGGGGGCATTTCCAAAAAGCACTTTTGCAAAGCATGGATATTTCTCGGTTATCAGTATATTCAAAACAGCTGCTGGATGTTGTAAATCGTAACCCATGGATTCAACTTCCATACTTTTATAGTGGCTTTACTATTGGAGATGCTAAATTCGTTGTTTCTCCTGTGGAGAATTATACTGAGCGCTTGAGCGATAAGACATGGCTTCAAATCATTTCTACACCACAGGATAAAATGAGCGATAGATGGAGTGGCTCTGATAAAGGTGCCTACCATGTCGAAGCTAATCATGTGGCATTTGCATCCGCACTCGGAAAACAGGCCAAGCGCGAGCCACTAAGGTTTACGAAATTAGCTCTGTCATTTCCAGAAAATTGTTATGAGGGGTATGTTTCTCGTGTTCTGTATGCTTTTGATGATAACACCGAAAAAGATGAGTTCGATGTCGGACTTGTAAGTAAAGTTATTAGGCGTTATGGACACAGTAACAATTCTGATATTGCAATTGCTGTCTCACGCATAATTAAAAAACATGCAAATGAAGTGTGGACGGACGATATTATCAATATTATTGAGGAAATTGCACTAAATCACCCACATCCATCTAAAGACGAATACAGTATTACAAGCAATTCAGATTCAAAACACAAATCTGCCCATTCGCTCCTGGAAAACTCAATAAATTGTGCACGTGGGTGTGCTCTCCATGCAATTGCGGCCTTACTTTGGGAACATTGTAATTTGGGAGATAGGTTCAAAAGTACAATCTTGTCAGCGAGTAATGACCCCAATGATGCTGTTCGCTTTGCGGTTATGAGCTGCGCTTTACCATACTACAATATTGAAAAAGATTTCGCAGTAGAAGTGTTTAATTCGCTCATTAGAACAGATTTACGTATTATATCAGCCCATGGGTTTTGGGATATTTTGTCTCGGGAATATGATAGCAATAGCACCTATTATAGAGAGGTATTGATAGAAGCGTGTTTGTCAGAGATTAGCGACTTGGCTGAACATGCAGCTGGATTACTGTGCGCAGTTGCAATTTATCATGACGACCAAGATGCATTAAACTTTATTATGACCCATCAATTCAGCGATAAACAGCAAGGAAAGATTTGTTTACAAGCTGTTTCCTCTTTTGATTCAGACGAGCATCATGAAAAGAGTAAGATAGTTCTGATGTATTTAATTGATCATTCATCAGAAGAAATGTATGAGTTCAAACGTCTTTTTTTTGATCAGCGCATTGCAATTGAGAGAGATGAAGAATTTCTGATCCACCTAATGGAATCGCATCAAGGTGCACAACTCATTCATTCTTTTTTGGACTATCTTTATGAAAGTGACAAAGATATCTGTAGTTTCGCTCGTGTCATAAATGCAATTGGCAATAGTATTTCCCAAATGCCACCAGAAGGAGGCTATCGATTTATCGTGAATGACTTGGTAAAATGTATTGTTTGCATGTTCGATAAAGGTAAAGAAGATCCTTTTGTTCGTGAGATATGCTTGGACATTTGGGACAAGTTATTTAGAAGTAATCTGCATGATATAAAACCATTGTCGGATATGATTGATGATTTTGAATAGGTAAAGCATGATTGGCCAATGGCCTACTTTATGTAATCTAAAAATTTGGCATCTGATTTGATAGAAATAGAAAACAAGATTCTTGTTTTTTTTATACGAGTCAACTACTATAGAATGGAGAAACAACAAGACGACAACCCAAAAAGAGAATGACGAATATAACGAATTTGGCTCTCATAAAAGAAATCAGCAAATATAAAGAAATCAGCAAACATAAAAGAATTGGTAAATATGAAGAAACTAAAAACAAACTTATTGAATTTTATTAAAGATGAAAAAAAATTGGCAGCAGTACTTGTAATACTGTTTGTGCTGCAAATCATACCAATCCTGTATTTAGGTCAGTTTAATCACCCAACATCGGATGATTTTTTGTATGGAAAGGCAGCTCATGATATGCTGGTCGGCACAGGATCTCCTATACAGGCTGTACAGGCTGCAATCGATGGGGTGAAAGATGATTATTACAGATGGCAGGGTAGCTACGCCGCGCTTTTCTTCATGCGTCTGGAGCCTACGGTATTTGGAGAGGCATGCTATGCCGTGGTGCCCTATTTGATGATCGGACTTTTAACACTTGGCACACTTTATTTTGTTCGTACTCTTTGTAAAGTAGTATTGAAGACAGAAAGCCTGCATTATATCAGTATTTCCATGCTGGTTTTAATGCTTTGCATACAGTTTTCGCCGGTAGCTTCCGAACAGTTTTTCTGGTATAACAGCTCCGTGTATTATAATGCGTTCCACAGTTTTCTGTTGTGCTATCTGGCATGGATTTTGCGATATTTGTTCCTGGGTAAAAAAAGATATGTGGTGTATATGGCACTTTTCGGGATTATCCTTGGAGGCGGAAATTATATTTCAGCTCTTACCCTTGCTATTTTACAAGGGATGGCCATTGCAGGAGCGTTTCTTTATCAAAAATGTAGTGCCGAAAAAGGAAAAATTTATCAAAGAAGAGCAGTTGCCCTTACCATTCTCTGGCTGGAATTTCTGGCATGTTTTGCAGTCAGTGCTCTGGCACCGGGAAATGCTGTGCGTGCAGAGAGCACCTGGGGTTATGGCCCGGTATCTTCGATTATCCATTCTCTGATTCAGGGTGTGAAATATTATGAAGCCTGGACAGATAAGTGGTGGCTTTTGGTGGCACTTTGCCTGCTTCCTATGATGGTACAGCTTATTCGGAAAACCACTTTTTCTTTTGCTTATCCGGGAATCGTGATTCTTTTCCTGTATGGAATTTTCTCTGCCATGTCCTGCCCTACCTTTTATGCATTGGGGACTACAGGACCGGGAAGAATTATCAATATCATATATGATGCGTTCCTTTTGGTGACTTATATTCAGTTGTTCTATCTGACAGGCTGGATTTATCGGAAGTGGGAAGTGATATTTGAGGAGAAAATATCTGAAGAAAAGACATCCGTAGGGAAGATGGCTGATGCAAGCACTACATTAAGACAGCAACTGGGAGAAGCACTGCAAAAGGCGTGCGCCATGATGATCGGGGTGTTGATTCTTATTCTGGTAGTTTCCGGCAGTTTTCTGGATGTAACTACTATTACAGCATGTAAGGTCTGGATCAAAGGCGAAGCAAAACAGTACGATCTGGAATACAAGGAACGCCTGGCACAACTGGAAGATGAAACCATTTCTGATGTGGTCTTTGCGCCTTATACCGTAGAACCTGATCTGGTATTCATCGCAGATGCCCTGGAGGATCCGGAATTTGTGAACAACCGGGAGTGGGCAGACTTTTACGGAAAGAATAGTCTGGTCGTACGACCATAGCAATTTTACTAAGCGAGAACGAATTCTGATTGGAATATGCAAATTGCTGAAAAAGTAATCTTTATTATATATATGGAAGGATAAATCAATACCTTGAATAAACTTTGGCAACAGATAAAACTACATAAAAAATGTGTGATTCTCCTTGTACTGGAATTTTTGGTTTTTCTTTTCCTGCTTACCAGGCTTGGAAACAGTGGACAACAGTATGCTTTTTCTATGACAGAAGTGTCAGAAGATGGCAGCTATTATGTCAGCACAGAAGTTTCTCTTACCCCCGGTGTATATCAGCTTCTGCTCAACTACCATGCAGACTCTGATATGACCAATGTGGTGGATATTGTTTGGGATTCTGCACCATATCAGAGCATTTATACCAATACTACAGTTTTGTATGCAGGACAGAATCATACAGACTATGTATTCTGGGTGAACAGGCCGGTATCTGATTTGAAAGTGCAGGTCACATATGGCGGACAGGGTATGCTGCAGGTACAGGATGGCCTGATCGTAAAGACTAATCTTCTGGAACGCCAGCACCTCATGTTATGGTTTGTTTTTGCCTGCATTTTAAATGGCATTTTATTCTTTTTCCAAAAGAAAGAGAAATCCGTGCGTAAAACGATACTGATGCTGGTTCTGATCATTGTTGGTTCATCATTGCCACTGTTTACCGATTATATGCTGACGGGGGCAGATATGACCTTTCATCTGCTTCGTATTGAAGGAATCAAAGATGCTCTTCTGTCGGGCCAGTTCCCGGTCAGAACGCATCCTAACTGGCTGCAGGGGCATGGATATGCTGCAGGGATTTTCTATTGCGACTTTTTCTTATATATTCCGGCCCTCCTGCGAATATTCGGGTTTACCGTTCAGGGTGCATATAAAAGCTACAAGCTGTTGGTTAACATTGCAACCTGTCTGGTAGCTTATGGCAGCTTTAAAAAGATGCTGAAGGATGACCGGCTGGCTATGCTGGGGAGTTTTCTGTATACCTTTCAGGTAATTCGCCTTATTTACATTTATGGTGTAGATGGTGTGGGGCAGTTTACTGCCATGATATTCTTCCCGCTGGTGGCATATGGATTCTATCGGATTTTTACCATGGACCCGGAGGACGCAGAATACAAATACAGTTTTATACCGCTCTCAATTGGACTTTCCGGTATCATTTTAAGTCACGTGTTGAGCTGCGTGATAACCGCTTTTTTTGCGTTCCTTTTGTGTATTGTCTGTATAAAAAAAGTATTTAAACCGAAAATATTCTTAGAATTATGTAAGACGGTTTTTGCCTGTATTTTATTAAATGCCTGGTATCTGGTTCCGTTCCTGGACTATACAGTCAGTATGGATTTTGCAGTAACCAAAGGTGCGGCTATTGCAAAACAGATACAGACCTGGGGAATGTATATTCCACAGTTGTTTGAGCCATTTCCTTTCGGAGGACAGTATGGTGCCCATAACGGTCCCGGCGGAATCGTAGGAGAAACCTCTTATGGAATAGGGCTTGGTCTGGATATTGGCCTGATTTTTATACTGTGTTGCGTCTGCATATGGGGAAGAAAATTAAACAAGGGATGTAAAATCTGTCTGGGATTCGGTCTGCTTTCCATGGTGATGTCCACACTGTATTTTCCGTGGGACAAACTGGCAAAGACCTGCAGTGCAGCAAAACAGCTGATCGCTACGCTGCAGTTCCCGAACCGTATGTTGGTGGTGGGTATTGTCTTTTTGATCATGGCAGTACTGTTCAGTTTACAGGATATGAAAGAGCAAACAGTACTCTCTACGATAGCGATACTTGGCATGGTCTGCGGCACTTTACTGACTGCAGTGTTTTTCAATAACACGATTCTGTTTGAGAGCAGTGGTCTGTTCCGGATTTACGATGAAACCTGCATGGGAAACAGCTATATTTCCGGCGGAGAATATGTGCTTTTGGATACCGATGTGAATAAATTGACATACAAAATGCCTGTGTGTGGAGAGGGTGCGCAGGTGAATTCTTATTCCAAAGATGGATGTCATGTGGTGATGGATGTTGCGGCACAGCCGGGAACCGGCTATGATGTGCCGGAGCATGAGAAAACAAATTCTGGGGAATTGAATTTTGAGAACTCAGAAACAACGATGGAAAAGACCATCCTGCAGAATGCCGAAACCTATGTGGAACTGCCGCTTCTGTATTACAAAGGGTATCGCGCCATTGGAGAAGCCGGGCAGCATCTGGAGCTGGTATGTGGAGACAATAATGTGATCCGTGTACTTTTGCCGACAGGATATCAAGGAAGCATCGATGTAGATTTTGATGGATTCTGGTACTGGAGAGTGTCAGAAGCACTATCTTTGGCAACATTGTTGGTGATATTGGCATTGGCAAGAAAATCTCGTCGTGGTATACTGTTACAGAAATAAGCTGATACGACATTATAAAATTTGCCATAGAAAAAATTGTAAATAAAACCATTAGGACTTTGGCAGAATCTATAGAATAGAATGTCAAGAAAGAGCGCCAAAAGCGATAGAAAGAGGAAAAATAGATGTTAAACAACAAGACAATTTTAATTACAGGTGGTACCGGAACCTTTGGAAAGGCATTTACCTCCTATGTTCTGGAGCATTATGAACCAAAGAAGATCATTATTTATTCCCGTGATGAATTCAAACAGTTCATCATGGCAAATGAATACAAGCAGTATGCGGACAAACTTCGTTTCTTTATCGGGGATGTAAGAGATAAAGAACGTCTGCAGAGAGCTTTTGAGGGTGTGGATTATGTGATTCATGCGGCTGCCATGAAACAGGTGCCGGCCTGCGAGTATAACCCGAATGAAGCCATTAAGACCAATATCAATGGAGCGCAGAATATCATTGATGCTGCGTTGGATTCCGGGGTGAAAAAAGTGGTTGCATTGTCCACAGATAAAGCAGTTAACCCGGTGAACTTATATGGTGGTACCAAGCTGGTGTCCGATAAACTGTTTATTGCAGCAAACGCATATGCAGGACATAAGGATACCTGTTTTTCCATTGTCCGTTATGGTAACGTGGCCGGAAGCCGTGGCTCTGTTATTCCATTCTTTCAAAATATCCTGGATAATGGCGGGACAGAACTTCCGATTACAGACTATAGAATGACCCGTTTCTGGATTAGCATTACCCAGGGCGTTGAACTGGTGATCAAGGCGCTGCAGGAAGCAAACGGTGGGGAAACCTTTATTTCCAAGATTCCTTCCTTCAAGATCACTGACCTGGCACAGGCTATGCTGCCGGGATGTAAGATGCCGGAAGTAGGAATCCGTGAAGGAGAAAAACTTCATGAAATCATGGTGACCGTAGAGGATGCTCCAAATACCTATGAATATGATAAGCATTTCATCATCTTCCCACAGATGACATGGAATGAAAAACAGAAACCAAATCCGGATGGAAAAGGTAAGAGAGTACCGGATGGCTTCTCTTACAGCTCAGGCAACAATGCGGAGTGGCTTTCTGTCGAGGAAATCAAAGAACTGCTTAAGAATCTGGAACTTGAGCATTAATGAAGTCAGAATCTTGATGGAATCAGAGCGTTGATGAAATTGGTGCTTTGATGGAATCAGAACATGGATCAGAGTTGTTTACAACAGAGAAAGAATGACAAGGGTATGTAACTGCATACCCTTTATCTTTCTGAAAAGGTAAAACAGTATGGCTAAAATGTGGAAATCAACCACAAAAAGTGGTGAAGGAGTAAACCTGCAGGAAGAGCAGAACGGGAAAAATGCATATCGTTTTTGGGGAGAAAAAGAACCATATGATTCCTGGAAAAAGGGACAGGTAGTGACCGGGATTTTGTTTGTGGTAGCGCTTGTGCTTTATTCGCTTTGCATGTATCGGCTTTTTTATCTGCAGTCCTCTCATGCTTTTGCTGAAGATATTTATATGTCTGACATGAAAGCATACATGCAGACCATGCTTGGTCAGGAAAGTGGGTTTGATTTCCCGTACCCGATTTTCTTTTGGCTGGGAGAATTCTTCCTCCATTTTACAGGTGTAGAAGTGGCAGCAGCCCTGGCGACCACGGTTTTGAACAGCCTTTGTGTCGTTCTGGTCTTTTACTATATGCAAAAATACTTACAGAAATATTATGATGAACTTTGCTGTGGGGATTGGATGGGAATCCTGACCATTGTGATCACGTTTTCCCTCTTTTTTATTTCCATGCTGTTCGCACCGGAAGGTGTATACCTGCCGGGAATGAAGCATAAGTATCTGGGTGTATTTTCACCCAATCCATATCACAATGCCACTTACATGGCAACCAGACCTTTTTCGGTGGTAGCATTTTTTATATTTGTCAGAATACTGGATTATTATGAAGAAAAGAGTAATTACGTAGAGTTTGGACTATTTGGGTTGTTTCTCTTTTTGACCACCATGACAAAACCAAGCTTTACCCTTGTATTCGTATCTGCTGCAGGACTTGTGATGGCATTCCGGATCATAAAAGGTGTGCTGTATGATAAAAGTTGGAGAAATTTCCTGCCATCATTGCGACTGGGATTGTTCTTTCTGCCTACTTTTTGCGCCCTGCTTTATCAATTCGGAGGGGTGTTTGGAAAGAATTCTCTGGCTGGCGAAGAGGGAGGTATCGGATTTGGATTTGCATCGGTATGGAAAGTACATATGGACAACATTCCGCTGGCCATCGTGCTGGCACTGGCGTTCCCGGGACTTCTTCTTCTGCTTAATCTGAAGGAATTAAAGACTAATACCTTGTACCGGTTCACCTGGTTTCAGCTGATCGTGAGTCTTTTGGAAATGCTTCTTCTGTATGAGAAAGGCGACCGTTTTGTGCATATGAACTTTTCCTGGGGATATATGCATGGTATTTTCTTTGTTTTTATGGTCAGTCTTATCTTACTGATACAAAATACGCTGTCCGGCGAGCAGAAATGGTATCTTCTGGTGGCGGAATGGCTGGCGTATGGCTGGCATGTTTATTGCGGGATCATTTATTTCCTGTATATCTGGAGCGGGCAGTTCTATTATTGTTTCTAAATAAAAAATGCAGAAGATTTCTGTGATTTTAGCAAAGTCATTCTAGTTGAATGTGATGGAAAAAGAGCAAAAGAATGAAATGACGCAGATTTTGAATGGTAGGAAAAGGAAGATGGACAAGTCTGTTGAACAATCTTTGGAGCAGAAAGAAAAATGGGATAAAATCGGTTATATAGGGATCAATCTGGGTATTCTTCTGTATGGAATTTCCATGGTTTATCTGTTTTATAAACAGACACAGTGGGTGGACGGTTCTGTCTATGAGTCTGACCTGCCGGCCCATATCAAGATGATTGTAGAGGATGGCTGGTATTACAGCCTAACTGCCTTTGTATATCAGGCACTGTATAAGCTGCCCTTTGGAGATCTGGCTATTTCCCTGTTCCTATCGGTATGCAGCGTGATATCTGTTTATCTGACATACCTTGTTCTTTTAAAACTGAATGGAATGTGCAAACTGGGACTGGGAATGATTGGCAGAAGAACCAGTAAAGTAACAAAGCATCTGGTAGCAGACAGAATCATTGTCTACCGGTCACTGTTCCTTCTGGTAGCATGGGCACTTAATCTGGTCATGGGTTGTTATGTAAAAGGGATGGCAGATGGCAGATACATTGGTATGGAATCTGCTTCCATCTGGCATAATTCTACATATATTGTAATGAAAGCGGCAGCACTGGCATGTATATTATATTATCTGCAGCTGGAGCCGATATACCGGGACGAATTGAACGGAAAGAGATGGTGCATTTTCACAGTACTTCTGATGATCTGTACCGGAATAAAACCCAGTTTTTTATTGGTGTTTGCACCCATGATGGCACTGTTTTTATTGACGGATCTGCTGCAGGGCACTCCCTTTAAAAAAGTATTCTGTTTTGGCCTTACAGTGATTCCGTCTCTCTTTGTAATACTGTTTCAAAATGCGATTTTGTTTGGCGCAGATACCGGAAACGGATGGGAACTTAGGCCGGGATACGCCCTTGGCCTGCATAGCGGATATCCTTTGATTGCCGCTGGGTTATCCATTTTATTCCCGCTTATGGTACTGGTTTTTCATATCCGCGACCTGAAAAAAGACAGGTGGTTTCTGGGAGCATGGCTGATGGCAGGCTTTGGATTTCTGGAGCTGTTCCTGTTTTGTGAGACAGGCGGAAGAGCAAGCGACGGAAATTTCATGTGGGGCTACAGCTTCGCAATACTTGCTATCTTTGTAGTCAGTATCCTGAAATGGTGGCAGGACGCCATTACCACCGGCAAAAATCTGCTGCGACGCACTTATGTGGTGGCAGCAGGAATCGTCTTCCTATATCATTTGTATTGTGGAATTTATTTCTATTTGAACCTCATCCAGGGCGTCTCCTACTGGATGTGGGACTAAAGTACGTTATAACCGTAACGAAAGTGTCCTTTCATGATATATGTGGGTTCGAGAAGATATAGATTATAAGATTATGATATTATAAGTTAAAAATTCAGAGGACAAACATGCTATTTATTCTTTTAAACTGGCTATACATCTTCATAACAACCTTTCTGACTGGTTTTGGCATACTTTACCTGGTTGAAAAGAAATTCGGCTACCGTGTAAAGCATATCCACAGCTATCTTGTGGCTGGCCTGATCGTTGCCACCACCTATGCTCAGTGGGTTTCCTGCTTTTACCGGGTAAATTGGGAAGCAAATGGTATCTTTTTGCTGATATCCCTGGTGATTTTTATCCTGTGTCGTAAAACAATTCTGGAACGTCTGATGTCTGCCTGGAAGGGAACTTCCGTGGCAAAAAAAGTGGGGATTGGGCTTTTGATCCTGGTGATTGCCTATTTTACATCCAGAGGAAGCTATCTGGTAGATACCAATTTATATCATGCCCAGAGCATCCGATGGATCGAAGAGTATGGCGTCGTAAAGGGACTGGCCAATCTGCAGTCCAGAGCAGCATATAACAGCTCCATGTTCTGCCTTTCAGCTCTTTATAGTATGAAATATATTTTGGGGCAGTCCATGCATGCGGTGCAGGGATTTATGGCACTGATTCTGGGTGTGTTCTGTATGGATCTGGGGGCTTTATGGAAGCGGAAGAAAGTAGTTCTGTCTGATTTCGCAAGAATCGGTGCAATATATTATCTGACTTTGCTTCATAAAGAACTGATGTCTCCGTCCTCAGATTTTGCAGTAATGATTATTCTTTTTTATATCGTAATCAGCTGGCTGGATCTGCTGGAAGAAAAAAATGCTTCGACGGTTCCCTATTCCCTGCTTTGTGTGGTCGGTGTTTATACTGTGACGCTGAAGCTGACAGCAGGACTGATTCTGATATTGATGATTAAACCGGTTATCATGCTTTGCAGACAGAAAAAGGGAAAAGAGATCGTCACTTATCTGTGCATGGGTATTCTGGTCATTGCCCCTTATCTGATTCGGAATGTGCTGATCTGCGGATGGCTTTTATATCCATTTTCCGCATTGGATTTATTTGATGTGGATTGGAAAGTACCGACGATGAAGGTAGATGCGGATTCCTTTCAGATCAAAAGCTGGGGAAAAGGAATCCATGACTACGATCTATATCATTCTACTCCGGATAAGTGGATTCCGGGATGGTTTAGCACCGTCCTTTCTTCTACCGAGAAACTGCTTCTGTTAGGGGATGCTGTTGCACTGGTGCTGTTTGGAATCGCATTTTTGTATAAAATTTATCAGCAGTGGGTACAGAAAAAGAATCCGAACTGGGATGTGGTACTGGTACAGGGAACGATTGTAGCTTCTTTCCTGTTTTGGCTTCTTAGTGCACCCCTTACCAGATATGGTTATACCTACATTTTGCTGTTGATTCTTCTGGTGTTTGGGGAAATATATATCAACCTGTGGGGAAAGATGCCATGGAAGAAACCGGTAATATTGACGGTTGTAATCGCACTTTTCTTCTGCTGGAAGGGCGCTGTACTTACCAAAGCTATTTGGGGAGCCAGGTCAACTCCGGCTTATATAAAACAGACAGATTATGACAGCAATGAAGGGGAAGGACGGGTAAAAGAGCACGAAATCAATGGAATTACATTTTATTACAGGGTATCCGGATATCATCCACTGCCCGGTGGTGATATTCAGTTCACCATGAGAGGTGATTCCATAAAAGATGGATTTAAATTTGCAGATTATAATGAACTCAATGTTTTTGGGGAATATCTAGATTAAGCAGGTGTAGCACAGATGACAAAAGAGTGGCAGAAAAAAACCGTACAATTTTATAGTGTGATACTGGTGCTTTTGTCATCAATGCCTTTTTTGCATGGAAAGGATTTTCCTGTACCGCTGAATTTTTCGGGGCTGGAAATAAGCTTTTCCGTATGCATGATTTTGTGCAATATTGGGACCATTGTGATCGCAAGGGCTGCATTTCGGGCGATATTTAAGGATGAGATGATTGCGCTCTGGACTACTGCAATCTATGTTCTGTCGGTTTATCGAATCTATATCATGAATATTGCTTTGGATATCCGGGGGATGCTTGTGATGATGGTCTTTCCGGGAATAGCAGCCGGTATTTATAGTTTATGTGTGGAAAGAAGGAAAACAGAAAGAAAAATTCTGGTTTCCTTCTTTCTGTGTACATTTGTCTGGATTATTTTACAAAAGAATGTCGTGGCAGGCTTTTGGAATATGGAAACCAGGGAAATGATTTCCGGACAGAGGATTCAGGAGAAAGGTTTACTGCTTCCACAGCTTGCATTCCATTTCTGGAAATTTACCGGGGATCAGCCGGGAGAGGGAATGCAGTACTCATATCCCATAGGCGTTGGAGCAATATTGATTTTAGGACTGCTTCTTTTCCTGATTTTATGGTTCTCCGAGGAAAAAGAGGAAACCCGGTTTGCCAAGGTGGCTGCAGTGTTAGCACTGATATGTCTTGTATGTTCTTTAAACAGCTTTCCATGGGATATATTGCAGCAGAAAAACAGTGTACTGGCCTATTTGATTGGAAGTATCCAACAGCCCCATGTTTTTCTGAGATATGGAACATTTTTCCTGGTGGTTGTCTGGGGGAATATTCTTTCACTTTTGAAGAAAAAGAAAAATAAATATTATTACAATCTGGGAATACTGCTTCTTCTAGCCGGTATGGTTACATCCAGTGTTTTTCTCATGGATCATATTGGAACTTATCAAAAGCAGTATAGCGTAGAGGCAGAGCAGGAATAAAAGATTATGAAATGGTGGAGAAAAAAAGGAAATATAATTATTTTCATAGAATGCATATGTCTTTTCCTGATGGTGCCCGGATGTTTTAAGAGCCGGCAGTTGGTTTTTGAAGGCAGTGGGCAGGATCTTCAGATTGTTGCACAGCAGGAGGATGGAGAACATTTTCTGTCTTTCCCCATGCAACTGTCTCCAGGGGTGTATCGGTTGGAGGCGCGGACCAGTGTGGGAGAAGCGCAGAGCATGGTGCTGAATGTGGAATCTGCAGTGGCAAACCGTAAAGCATTACAGGTAAATTCTGTAGTGGTTTTTCCGGGACAAAAGGAAGTTTCCTTTGAAGTATATGTAAAACATACCGTTCCGGATGCCATGGTGAGCTGCATGTATCAAAATGCAGGAGCAGAGGCATTGACTTCCGTAAGTCTCTATCGGACATCTCTCGGAAATCGAATGTTGCTGTTTGTAGCTTTCTGGTTCTTTGTTTTGATAGACCTGCTTGTCTGGTTTTACCATGCTATCCGAAAGGGAATGGTTTCAAAAGAAAATCAGGTGGTTGTATGGGCACTTACAGGAGCGGTTTTGATTTCATTTTTTCCGTATCTGACAGATTACTATAATCTGGGGGCAGATTCAGCATTTCATATGCTTCGGATTGAAGGACTGAAAGATTCGCTTTTGCATGCAGACAGTCTGCCCATACGTGTACAAAGCTACTGGTTATACGATCATGGATATGCGGTATCTACGTTTTATGGGGATCTCTTTCTGCTTATCCCGACAATGCTCAGAATACTTGGATTTCCGCTGATGACAGCATATAAAATATTCGTTCTGGTAATGAATGTTTCGACAGCGCTCATTGCATATGTTTCTTTCCGAAGCTGTACAAAACATAGGTACAGCGCATTGTTTGGCAGTCTCATGTATATGCTGGCTCCGTACAGGATTTACAACATTTACAACCGTGGTGCGGTAGGAGAATATATGGCTATGGTCTTTCTGCCCCTTGTTTTGTGCGGAATGTACCATTTTTATATGGATGACCCGAAATCCATATCCTATAAGAAAAACAAATATTGGATCATACTGGGGCTTACTGGTATTTTGCAGTCCCACTTATTGTCTACGGAAATGATCGCCTTTTTCATCCTGCTGGTATGTCTGGTCTATTATAGAAAGACGTTCCGAAAAGAAACGTTCCTGCAATTACTGCAGGCAGCTGGGATGACGCTGCTGATCAATATGTGGTTCTGGCTCCCGCTGGTCTATCAGATGGGAAACAAAGATTACTGGTTCCACAGACTGACGGAAAGTAATCTTCATGAATGGGGTACCTGGCTGGTTGGTGTGTTGCAGCTTTATCCTAATATTGGTGCACATCAGACAGGAATGTACAATGCCGAACCGATTCAGATGGGAATCACAGCTCTTATTATTGTTGTGATGTTGTGTATCTGCTTCCTCCATAGATGGATGAAAAGAGGAAAAGTACAGGGAGAGACAGCTCTTAAGAAGTGCTTCTGTCAAAAATCACCATATGACAAAGTAATCCTTACCCTGCTGTGTCTGGTGCTTCTGGCCTGGTTTATGAGTACAAGATATTTTCCGTGGGATGCGCTTTCCAAAGTGCCGGGAATACGGATTTTTGTAACTGCATTACAGTTCCCGACCAGACTGATGTCGCCGGTAAGTGCGTTTGCCGCAATGCTGGGAGCATTCTTCTATCTCTGGTTTGAAGAGCAGTGCAGTGTATGGAAGCGGAATTATATAGGAAAACAGAATAGGATAGAGAAGCAAGGTTGTATAGAGAAGCAAAGTATTCCGGGTAATCATATTAAGGAGATCTGCTTTAGCACATTGCTGTTTTTGATGGTTGGTTCTGCTGTCTATCATGTAAATGATATTGTATATCACATAACACCGATCTATTTATATACAGCTGAAAATATGGGTTCGATCAGTGTGGTAAATGGTGAATACCTTTTGGAAGGTATGGACAAAGATGGAATCTGTTTTCATGATCCGGTGGCAGAAGAGGGATTGTACTATTGGAATTATGAAAAATCCGGCACCACAATGGAACTGACCCTGCAGAACGAATCAGACCGGGACAGAAATCTGGAACTTCCGCTGCTGGGTTACAAAGGCTATGCTGTGGAAGTACTGGAAACCATGGCTTATGAGGAAGGAACGTCTTCTGATGGAAAAGAGGGTGAAAAAAAGGTTCCTGAAATCCTGCAGAGGAGAGGAGAGCACGGAGATCTGATTCTTTCTGTTCCTGCCGGTTTTAAAGGGAAAATACGGATATCGTATCCGGAAAACACATTATATAAAGTGGCCGACATGGTGTCGCTCATTACTATCCTTGCATGGATAGCTGGAAAGGGATTCCTATGGATAAAGAACAGGAAAAAACTTTATATCGAATCGGATATGTGCTGATCCTGGTATGCATTTCGATTCCGCTTTTTGCAGAATATGTTATGGACAATCCGTCTATCCTTAACCAGCTGGAATGGGTGGAAAACATTGTGCAACATCCGGGCTTATGTGGAGAACAAATCTGGTTTTGGATTCCGGTTCTATTGCGTTGTATCGGATTTACGATTACTGCATCCTATCGTATCAGCATGCTTCTTGCTCATATGCTTTCCTTTGGGGCTGTTATATGGTTTGGAACGCGTATTTTTAAAGAAAAAAAACAGGTCTTTTTCCTGACTGCATTGTATCTGCTTAATCCGATCTATCTTTCTTTTTCTTATGAGCAAATGCGTCCGGATGTACTGATTCTCTGGGCTGTCATTCCGCTTGTCTGTGGAACGGTGGCTGATCTGTCAAGAAGAGTCAGAAGAAATAGAGGAGAGAGAAGTCTCGAAAAGGTAAAGCAAAATAAGACAAATGGTGAAAAAACAAGTGGAAGAGAGAGTTTGAGTTATGGGATATATGTGGTTTCACTGATTCTATCCGTTTGTCTGGTAATACATTTTGCAGGAATGGCCCAGGACAATATTTCACAGCGTATTCCGGGATATACCTTGGGACAGATGTTTCATACTTTTTCACATGAAGAGGGATATCCGGGCATGGGGATAGGCATTATAGCAGCAGTTATTTTGCTGGGATGGCAGCGGACCGCATGGAATCGGAACATAGAAAAGAAGTTCTGGATATATGGAGTGGCAGCAGCTTTCTTTATGATTTTATCTTCCGCATTTTTTGCATGGCAGATTCCGGCAGTCTTTTTGGGATGCTCTATGCTACCGCTTAGTGTGTGGGGCACACTAGGAGTGACCGGATTTGATGAAAAGGATGGGGGATTCCTGCATTTGGCGATTCCGGTTATTATCCTGATTGCCATGGTGGGAGCAGCTGTGTATTTGTGTAATGATTTGACTTATACCCATATGCCGCTCTTTTTGAAGGATGGGATGATACAGTAGAACATGGAAATACCGCAGCAGAGTATGCAAATGTTGCGGAAGTATATGTGTATGATAGAGTAGAATAAATGGAGGAAAAAGTGGTATGACAACAGTAACACTTGGAAGTACAAAGATTACAGTAAATAAGAATGGCTTTGGTGCACTGCCGATTCAAAGAATCTCTACAGAGGATGCGGTTTATCTGGTGCGAAAAGCCTTTCATGCAGGAATCACATTTTTCGACACAGCAAGAATGTACTCTGATAGCGAAGTGAAATTGGGAGAGGCACTGGACGGAATCCGTGATCAGGTATATATTGCAACCAAAACCGGAGCAACTGATGCAGAGGGATTCTGGAAGGATTTGGAGACTTCTCTGACCAATCTGAGAACCGACTATATCGATATCTATCAGTTCCATAATCCTGCATTCTGCCCAAAACCGGGCGGAGCAGACGGATTATATGATGCTGCTCTGGAAGCAAAAAGACAGGGAAAGATTCGGCATATCGGCATCACAAACCATAGGTTGGGGGTGGCCCAGGAAGCGATTGATTCCGGTTTGTATGAAACACTGCAGTTCCCGTTCTGCTACATATCCGGAGAACAGGAGCTTTCTCTGGTGAAGCAGTGCCGGGAAAAGGATATGGGTTTTATCGCTATGAAAGCCCTTTCCGGAGGACTGATTACCGATGCCAGTCTGGCTTATGCATTCCAGTCTCAGTTTGATAATGTGCTGCCAATCTGGGGCGTGCAACGGGAAAAGGAATTGGATGATTTTATCTCCTTTATCGATAATCCGCCGGAAATGACACCGGAGAGACAGGCTGCCATAGACAGGGACCGTGAGGAACTGTGCGGGGAATTCTGTCGCGGATGCGGATATTGTATGCCCTGTCCGGTGGGAATCGAGATCAATAACTCGGCCCGTATGTCCCTGATGCTTCGTCGTGCACCATCTAAGGCATGGCTCACAGAAGAATGGCAGGAGAAAATGAAACGGATCGAGCAGTGTCTGCACTGTGGAAAGTGTAAGCAGCACTGTCCGTATGGACTGGATACACCGACGCTTTTGGAAAAGAACTATGAGGATTATAAAAAAGTGCTGAGCGGAGAAGTTCAGGTATAAGAGTCATATAAAAAAGTCATATAAAAAAGTTATATAAAAAGTGTCATATAAAAAGAGTCATGGGAATGGCAATATTGAGGCGCACCAAAAAGTTTGACTTTTGGGGCGCCTTAGATGCCTTGTAACTTCCAAGACTCTTTTTTGCTTAATACATGGTTAGACATGCTTAGCCCTGAGTAGACATGATTATTCCTTGATATCGTGGTGATAATTGGCTGATGTGATGGGAAATGGCTGCTTATATTATATACACATGATGGATAATACTAACTATGATGTGAAATAGTAAGTTTTTTTGTTTCCCATGAGAAAGGTGAAAGAAAATGTAGTGTGTAATAGCAATTATTCATTTTTCACATGATGAGGTATGATGTGAAATAACAAGTCATAGTAAATCCCCATGATGGGATAAGAAAAAAGGTCATGTGAAATGACAAATTATAGTAAATCCCCATGATGGGATAAGAAAAAAGGTCATGTGAAGTGACAAATTATATTGAATCCCCATGATAAGATAAAAAGAGTCATGGGAATGGCAATATTGAGGCGCACCAAAAAGTTTGACTTTTGGGGCGCCTTATATGCCTTGCAACTTCCAAGACTCTTTTTTCTTACTTTCTATAATACTCTGCAATTTTCTTCACTGCTTCAATCACATATCCTACCTGCTCATCCGATAATGCATAATAAAGCGGCAGACTGATGATCCGCTCATAGACATATTCTGCATTGGGGCAGAGGCCTTTCTGATACCCCATTTTTTCATAATGAGGATGCCAGTAAACCGGAATGTAGTGAACCTGGCAGCGTATATTTTCTGCAGCAAGTGCCTGGAAGAAGGTACGCCTGTCGCAGCTTAGCACATCCGTATCGATTCGAATCACATACAGGTGTCTGGTAGAATCTGATTCCGGTATTTCTTTTTGAACAATGATGCCATCCACAGAGGAAAATGCTTCATTATAGCGCTTTACAATCTCTTTTCTGCGGTTTGAGAAAAGAGTAAGCTTATCCAGCTGGCTGGAAAGCAGGGCAGCCTGGATATCGGTCATACGGTAATTGTAACCCAGATTTACCATTTCATAGTACCAGGGTTCGCCGGTGGGATGTACCATGAGGGATTCATCCCGGGTGATACCATGGCTTCTTGCCAGACAGAGTTTTCTATACAGTTCTTCATCGTTGGTGGTGACTGCACCGCCTTCACCACTGGTAACTGTTTTTACCGGATGGAAGGAGAAACAGGTCATGTCAGCCAGACTACCTACTGGAATGCCCTTGTACTTGGTGCCAATGGCATGAGCAGCATCTTCGATCAGAATAAGACCATGTTTTTTACAGATCGCAGCGATCTCGTCATGACGGACAGCCTGGCCGGTATAGTGAACCGGGATGACTGCTTTGGTTTTTTCGGTGATATGGGCTTCCATGGAGTCGGGATCGATATTGTAGGTATCCGGATCGATATCGGCAAAGACCGGCGTGGCACCACAGTATAATGCACAGTTGGCGGAAGCAGCAAAAGTAATCGGGGAAGTGATCACTTCATCCCCAGGGCCAATGCCTGCTGCCATGCATGCAATGTGAAGAGCTGCGGTACAGTTGGATACTGCCACAGCGTATTTTGCGCCTGTAATCTCACAAAGTTTGGATTCCAGAGCAGTGATGGCAGGTCCACAGGTTAAATAATCACTCTTTAAAACCGCAGAGACTGCCTGAATATCAGCATCATCAATGTATTGATGTCCGTAAAAAATAGGTTCCGGGGAAACCGGAGTGCCTCCATGTATTGCTAATGTACTCATTGTTTATCCTCCTTACATAGTATCTTTTGATACAACTTCAATAGTATGATGCGTTTATTGATGGTATGAAATGTTCTTTCGCTGTATGATGCGTTCTTTTATTCTAAAGTTTCTTTCCATTTTCCTGTATAAAGATTCTTGGTATAAAAAGTATCCTCTCTGGTCATATCCGGGATCTTTATGGATTCCAGGATGGTGCCATTTTCATCGGATAAATATAAGGTTTCTTCTTTGCGCAGGCTGAAATTCAGCCTGGCACCACTGGAATGCCCCAGCACATTGTTGGAACCGTACATGGTAATGGTTTCACCGGGAGCCAGTTTTTTCCGTGGCATGCCGGTGCTTTTCAGTTCCTCGCCCTGATCGCTGAGATAAAGTCCCGTCAGAGATATTTCATGGTCAGAAAGGTTGCATAGTTCCACGGTATCCAGATCCCCTTTTACATGAAGCTGAACAAGGGTAGGTACATGATAATCGGTATTATCGGTTTCTACCATGGTAACCGGCAGGGTGCCCAGACAAGTCAGCACAGACTCCCCGTTTTCTCCTGTGGGAATTTCGGAGAGGTTATTTTCTGCCACCTGGCAGAGGAGCTCTTTGATTTCTTCAGAGGACAGGGTGATTTCCGGTTCCTCATAAATCCGGCCGCCAATCTGCCAATGGGAGAAGGTGTGGCCTTCATTGACAACAGCCTTTAAAGTCAGGGAACAATCTGCATAGTAATTTCCCTGAAACGCATAGCCGGCATCTGTGCTTCCATTTGTGGATGCCTGTGCATTCTCATCTTTCTGAACAGATTGTTGTACATCCTCAATACCATTTACAGAGATCTGCACATCCTCCGGTGCATTGACCTGCAAAGTATAGGGATAAAACATGGCATAGTCATTTTGCAGAAAGCTATGCATATAGGTGGGTCTGTTCTGGGAAAAGGCCAGTATCTCACCGGTTGCAGCCTGTACCTCTTCCATAGTCAGATGGTCGGACAGAAGGCGGTCCACATAGTAAGACAATTCCGTATCGCGCTGCTTGGCAAGATTGGTAAGGGAAGCCTCCACGCTGGCCGGAGAAAATCCGTAATTCATCAGATCACACATGGCGGTTACAAATTTTTCGCGACAGTCCCGGCGTGCCATCAGGTTGCAGAACAGAGGGGACTGGACATTGTTTAATAAAACGCTGATGTTGTCTTCCTCTACCGAAAATCCGGGCACGTCATCGCTGAGTCCAAAACCATAATCGGTATCAAAGAATAAATAGCGGTATTTACCGTCAAAAACCGTACCCGGTGTATAAACATCATCTTCCGCCACATAGCGGTAGGCACGGACATTGTTGTAAGGCCAGTCTTTGTTGGCAATATACAGTTCCATGGCATAATAGGTAATATAATTATCCAGGTCCATGTAGTTTTGCAGCTGCTCAAAAACAGCATCATCGGTCATATCCGCTTCTGCAAAACGGTCATAAAATTCCTGATATTCCTCTGCCAGCAGTTCAGAAGGATCTTCTGCTGTTTTGTAGAATTCGTTGATGGAGACCCGTTCAAAGGTTCCGTTGTAATCCCCATATAATTCTTCCATCTGGCCATTATTGAAGGGTTCTTTTACCCAGTAAAAACCATAATATTCTCCATTGATATAAACGGATGCAGGGACATATGGCGTAGACATGGGAAAGCCCTGCTTCCCGGCCAGTTCCTGAATCAAAGTATCCCGTATGAAAGCCTGGCCAAAATCATTCCCGCTGTTTCGGAAAACCAGACGGTTATCTTTCCCCAGCATAGTGCCATCCACATCATTAGTCAGAGCAGGAAACAGACTTAAATCAAACTTGCCATACTGATCATAACGGTTTCTGGAAAACAGCTGGAAGGATTTCTGTTCCTTCCCTCTGGAAAAGTTTCCGAAAATCCGAAGTCCGCAGCTTTGGGAAAGCATAAGATTGCCATTTTGATCAAACATTTTCATATGGACTTCCCGTTCCGATTCCGGACCACTCAGATTGTAGTTGGCGGGGTCCAGATTGTAAGCTTCCGTAATCTCAGGATGCCTGGCCAGATAGTCATCCCGGAGTTTCCCCGGAACAAAAATACCATTTTCATAGCCGAACAGACCATCCGGGTCACCGGAGATACTGACCACATAGGTAGAATAACGATCGTCTACAAAATATCCCACAAAATAAGTATACTCAAAGACCTGAGAAGGCTGTCCCGCTGCCGGATATAAGCGGAACTTTAATACATGGCAGGATTCCGTACCGGAAGAGGAAAAGGTGATGGGCTTTTCATATTTTACAGATGAAGAAGAGCTACTGGAAGGTTCGGAGCCATCTGTGGTATAATATATGTCACCTTCTGCAAGAGAACGGATTTTTACATGAATGGTACGCTTGTAAAAACCGCTATCATGGCTGATGGTATAACCATATTCTGAAGTGTCCGCGGCAGAATTCCCGAAAGACAGATTACCGGAAGACAAAAACGTGAGACCGGCGTAAAGTAGAAGTCCTGCGGAGAACACAAAACATATGCAGTATAAAATTAAGGATTTCCATTTTGGTGAAATTGCTTTTTTACTCATACTGTACATTATAATCCATATGGAACATATTTTGTATGAAAAATGAAAAAACATTTGGTGAGGAATTTTGGGGTAAATGGACAAGGAAAAGTTTAGGCAGATAAAGATGCGAAGATGGTATCTGCACCTGAAATATGGAAGAGTCATTGCGGTGACATTTTTGCTGTTTCTTGTGATCAGAGTGAATTTTCATGCGCAGGAGCTGGCAATCGCATGGGAAGTGAATATTATTTCAGAAGAGGAAGAACAGGAGATCATGAAGGAATGTACGGGAAATTCTTCCATGATCAATACCCACCAGGTGGATTTGATGTTAAATGGTGTGATGCTGCCCCATGACGTGTCCAGAAATCGGTATTATGTATCACAAAATATAGATGTGGATGGCTGGGAAGGTATTCTTACCACCAATTCCGATAAAGTAAAGCTTTATCTCCTGGAAGATGAATATTTAGGGGATAAGAAAAGCGCTATAGAAGAGGGGCATGTTTTCCGGGCCCTTTTGAAAAAGGGTGAGGAATATGCTTTGACCAATCTGGTGGCAACAGGAATGCCCATTGTTTCCATTGATACAAAGTACTCCAGAGAGCCGGATTATACCGAAGATGATATCGATAATTTTGTGTTCAACTCTGATACCAGATATTATGGAAATATCACTATATATAATGCAGATGGCAGTTCAGGTACTTATACTGCGCCGGAAATGAGAAATTCTACGGCAGCTGCCCTATCGGGAAAACTGGGGGCGAAGATACAGGAGAAGATTCAGGAAAAGATACCGGAGAAAAATTACCGGATCCTGCAGCATCAGGTCTGTTATCATGGCAGAGGAGCTACTTCTGCAGGCTTTGACAAAAAGGGATATGCACTGAAACTGATCGACGAAGACGAAAAGAAAGTCACAGAATCTCTTTTCCAGCTGGGCTTTAGCTCGAAATGGAAACTGCTGTCTATTCCGGCAGATCAGTATAAGATTCGGGAAAAGACAGCCTGGCAGCTTTGGGCAGAAATGGCAGAAACAGCGGAAGGCTTCCGGGAATATACATCGGCGGCCGAGTATTGCGAACTGATTATGGATGGAGAATACAGGGGACTGTATCTTCTGATTAAGACCTTTGATGAAACATCGCTGGGCCTGGAGGATGAGGATATCCTGTATAAGATCATTCAGGCAGAGATGCCTGCGAAAGATGAGATTGAGGCTTCTGTTGAGCAGGAATATCCGGTTTGCTATCCCATCCGAATGCGGTATCCGGATTTGGATGAAATATCCGTGGAACAGGCCTGGGAGCCGATGAAGCATTACCTGGATGTTTCCCTGTGGCACACCAGTTTTCCGGATTATTATGAGTCTGTTGAACTGGATAATTTGATTGACTTTACCATCTTTTTGGAGACGGTAACCGCTTCTGATAATGCTCGAAAAAACACCTATATGGTGGCGGATCAGCAGGAAGATGGTAGCTATAAGATGATCACACTGCCCTGGGATTTGGATAATACTTTTGGGAATATTTTTGATAACAATATGGATATCGGGAAAACAAAATTTAATCCGGATACCTCGGTTATCTATACAGAAGGTGTGACCAGACAGCTATTTATTAATAATGAACATGGCGAAAAAGACAGACTGATTGAAAAGTGGGAAAACTATAGACAGAATATCCTGAGTGATGAACATATATTTGGCATCATGCAGGATAATATGGATTACCTGGTATCATCCGGTGCATTTGCACGAGATGAAGAAAAGTGGCCTGAATTTGGTCATACCAGTGATCTGACAAAAATAATGGAATATCAGAAAGAGAGAATGGCGTTCCTGGATGATTACTTTACAGCAGATTAAAAAAGGCAAAGATAAATATGGTGTCGTACTGCTTTTCAGCCTGATGCTTCTGGCTGCAGTGTATATCTGTGCTCTTTCCGGGGAAAAAAGTAAGAATTTGTGGGACTATGCGGTAGAAAAAGGGCAGTGGGAACAGATTGCAGAACAGAGAAGGGCTTCGCAGACTTTATTGCAGGATAGTCAGGGTGGGCTGTTTATTTCCGGGTATGAATTACCCTATGTAAAAGAAGAGAATCGATTTTACTTGTCTGTTTGTATGAATGATTCTAACGACTGGTATTTTCCCGACAGCCTTGATTTTTATGGACAGTTGAAGGGATTTGCAATATGCGAAGATGAGTATCTGACCGGGGAGACGAATGGAAAGCAAAAGAGTGTAAATGCGCCGGACCAGGAGGAAAAGGATAGAATCGAAAAGCTGAAGGATGCAGTAAGGGAAGGACATGAATTCCGGGTCATCTTTTATACAGGAGATGCTTATCAGCAGGCGGGACTGGTATTGACCGGACTGCCGGTTGTGGCAATCACCACATCCCGGGAAGAACCAAGAGAATATCCCATCGAAGAGATCGATGATTATGTGTATAATTCGGAAACCAGATACTATGGGAATGTGACGATTTTTCAGGCCACAAAGCCTTATCAAATCTTAAAAAGAGGAATTTGTTATCATGAGAGAGGACAGACATCCTCTGTCTTTTCCAAGAAAAGTTATGCCCTCAAATTGCTGGATGAACAGGAGCAAGGTGTCAGTACCTCTCTGTTTGGTATGGAAAGCAGTGAAAAATGGAAACTGAATGCGATGTATAGTGATGTTTCCAAGATACGGGATAAAACTTCACTGGAAATTTGGAAGGAGATTGCCGGACAGGATTATGAATTCGATGAATCCGGAGCAGAGATGGAGTACTGCGAGGTGATCCTGGACGGAGAGTATCTGGGACTGTATGGAATGATGCTTCCCATCAATGAAGATACGCTGGGACTGGGGGGCGAGGATGTTCTCTATAAAATACTGGATTGGGAAATGCCCTCGGCCGAGGATATCCAGGCATCGGTTGAGCAGAACTACGAAGTGTGCTATCCCATTCGAATCCGGTATCCGGAGGATTTTGTAACCGTGGAACCTTTATGGGAACCCATGAAGATATATTTGTCTGCAAAATATTGGGCACCGGATATGGGATTGTATGCAGATATGACTTACCCGGATAATCTGGCTGATTACCTGATTTATATACAGGCAGTGGCGGGATATGATAATTATCTGAAAAATACCTATGTAGCTGCCACACCGGCCGGAAATGTTTCCGGGTATAAGATGGTTACCATTCCCTGGGATATGAATTTTACCTTTGGGGATTGCTATGCCTATGATCCGGAACATAATTATCTGCAATTTAATGCTGACACAAGTGTCAATTATGTAGAGCCTGTATTAGAGGATTATTTCAGACAAAATGTAGGTGGAAGTGCAGAACTGCTGAAAAGGAAGTGGCAAAGCTATCGGAAAGACATACTCTCTGAGGAGCATATCATCCGGATCATGCAGGAAAATAGGAATGTTCTGGTACAGTCGGGAGCTTTTGAAAGAGAAAGTCAAAAATGGCCGGAGGTGGATAACGAAACAGATCTGACTATGCTGGAGGATTATGTGCGGGAAAGGCTGAACTATTTAGATGGATACTTTGCACAGTTCTAGAAAAATGATATAATCAAATCAACTATGTTCAAAAAGAAATATTAATAGATTGCAGAGGTCATGCATTTGAAATGAAAGATCGAATTTATGTATGTCACACCTATTATCATGCCTATATAGCATTTTTAAAGGAACTGGCACTACCCCGGGAAAAACGTGGACAGGCTACCCTGCTTCTGAGCAGCATGTCTAACCATTTTGAAGATTTCGGAGAACGTGCTTTATCTACGGGATTGTTTGAGGAAGTGCTTCCCTTTGATGAAAAAAGAGAAGATTTTTTTCCGGAGCTGGCCAAATACCGGGTAGATAAAGGGAATATCGTTTTCAATATGTGGCAGCGTATCAAATTTACCAGGCGGTATGCAAAGCTGGAAGCACCTTATGTACCGGTAGATTTTAAACAGTACGGTGAGGTATATGTTTTCTGTGATTCCGATCCCATCGGATATTATTTAAACCAGAATAAGATCAGATATCATGCTTTGGAGGATGGTCTGAACTGTCTGGTTCATTTTGATGCAGCCAGATATGACAACAGAGGACATTTCGGCCTGAAGGCATTTTTGTCCAATAAATTGAATCTGATTTTTGTCCAGAATGGTTATGGAAAGTACTGCCTGGATATGGAAGTCAATGATATTGGGGCGATTCAGATGCCCTGTCCAAAATATAGGGAGCTGCCCAGAAAGCAGCTGGTGGACCGGCTGACACAGGAGGATAAGGATATCATCCTGCAGGCCTTTGTCCGTGATATGGATGGACTGAAGGAAAAGATAGACCAGTGCAATCAGGTGTCGGAAGATGGAAAAACCACACCGAAAATATTGATTCTGACAGATCCCCTTTGTACCCTGGATGTACGGGAGAAAATCTTCCGTGATATTGTGGATACCTACGAAAAACAGGGACAGATCTTCATCAAACCTCATCCCCGTGATGAACTGGATTATAGTAAAGTATTTCCGGGATATCCCATGTTTGATGGTACTATGCCTATGGAAATGTTGAATTTCTTTGAAGGACTTCGCTTTGACATTGTGGTAACGGTGTTTACCGACTTGAAAGGGATTACCTTTGCCGACAAGCTTGTCCGATTGGGAGATGAGTTTATGGACAAGTATGAAGATCCGATGATCCACAACCAAAATAAGCGGATTGGAATCTTAGAGAAGGAAGATGAAACCATTTCCAAGCAGTAGGGATGAGAAGAGTTGACAACCGCATTTCTTTTGATGGTATTTATGTGAGTTGATGGCTGCATTTTTCTTCAGACCTGAAGAAAAACGAGCCACAACTCATATGTACGTATAATAAAGCTGATGAAGAAAGTACAGTTGTAAACTCAAGGAAAAGATGATAAAGGGAATGTGGTTGTCATTCCACATAAAATACGCTATATGTGTTTGGAAATGGTATACATAAATATAGCGAAACAAGAGGAAAGAAATGTTAAAAATATTAAAGAAGTTGAATGTTTTATTAGATAGGAAGCAGAAAAGCACCATGATCCTGATGGTGGTGATGATGATCATCGGGGCGATTTTGGAAGCGTGCAGTATTTCGCTTGTCATTCCGGTTATTGAAGTGGTCATCGATGAAAATGCGGTGGAGAAGTATGATATTGTAAACAAGCTTTATTATGGACTCCACATGCAGAGTCTGAAAGAGTTTGCGCTTCTGATCATGGGAGCACTGATCCTGACTTTTGTGGTGAAAAATATTTACTTGTACTGGCAGCAGAAATTTATGTACCGTTTTGTATATACCAATCAGTTTCGTACTTCGGAGCGTATGATGAAAAACTATCTGCGCAAAGGGTATGAGTTTTACTTAAATGCGGATACAGCAGTGATTCAGAGAAACATTACATCAGATGTGAATAATATGTACGCGCTGATCCTGTCTATTTTACAGCTGGTATCTGAGACCATTGTATTTGTTTTCCTGTTAGCAGTGCTTCTGTTATCGGACTGGATGATGACAGCCATGATTGCAGTACTTTTGATCACTACCTTGTGGGTGATCAAATCCGTGATCAAGCCCATCATGCATAAGGCAGGTGAGGACAACCAGAATTATTACAGTGGATTATTTAAGTGGATTTCCCAGACAGTACAGGGAATCAAAGAAGTAAAGATTGCCGGGAAAGAGCAGTATTTTACAGATGAATATATCAAATGCGGTAAAGGCTATGTAGATGCGGTACAGAAATATACGTTGTACAACAGCATTCCAAGACTGCTGATCGAGACCATCTGTATCATCGGTATGGTTTCTTACATGATGGTGCTTGTGGCAACAGGACGGGATTTTACCCAGATGATGCCGATTTTATCCGCATTTAGCGTGGCCGCTATACGTCTCATGCCTTGTGCCAACCGTATTAACAATCAGCTTACCTCTATTGCATTTTATCAGCCTTTCTTTATGGGCGTCAGTGATAATCTGCAGGACGAGATATCCGGCAAAAATACGGATATGAGCTTTGCAAAAGAAACAGACAAAAAACTTCCGATTCATAAAAGTATATCCATGCGTGATGTGACCTACCATTATCCGAACTCGGATGTGCTCATTTTCGACCATGCAGATATGGAGATTCCAATTGGGGCGTCTGTAGGTATCGTAGGGGCTTCCGGTGCCGGAAAAACTACAGTGGTGGATATTCTTCTGGGACTTCTGGAAGTACAGACCGGTGGAGTCTATGCAGATGATGTAAATATTAAGGACGAGTACAGAAGCTGGCTGAAAAATGTGGGTTATATTCCACAGCTTATCTTTATGCTGGATGATACCATTTTGAAAAATGTGGCATTTGGTGTACCGGAAGATGAAATCGATATGAACCGTATCTGGGAAGTACTGAAAGAAGCCCAGATGGATGAGTTTGTGCGTAGCTTGCCGGAGGGACTGAATACCGGTATCGGGGAACGAGGAATCCGTATTTCCGGTGGACAGAGACAGAGACTGGGTATCGCCAGGGCGCTTTATTATGATCCGGAAGTGCTGATCCTGGATGAGGCTACTTCAGCACTGGATAATGATACAGAAGCGGCTATTATGGATGCCATTAACAGTCTGCAGGGGCGTAAGACACTGGTTATTATTGCCCATAGGTTACAGACCATTGAAAAATGTGACATGATATATCGCATCGAAGGTGGAAAGGCAACTTTGGAAAAGCAGAAATAGAGCTTATATTGAAACGTAATACGAGTGTTTTGTAATGTGAAGCGAAGGATGATGTTAGGAGAGAATAGATGAAATGCAGCGTAATCGTACCGGTTTATAACATGGCCGGAGATGGAAAATTAGAATATTGTTTGAACTCTCTGATTCATCAGACTTTAAAGGATTTAGAGATTATTGCTGTGGATGATGCATCTACGGATAACTCCCTGGAGATATTACGTCGCTATGAGTTTGATTATCCGGAACGTTTTAAGGTGATCCATTACAGTCAGAATAAGCGACAGGGCGGTGCAAAGAATGAAGGCTTAAAGATAGCGTCCGGAGAATGGATCGGTTTTATCGACAGTGACGACTGGGTCACACCGGATTTTTATGAGAAGCTGATTGGAAAAGCAGAAGAAACCGGTGCGGATGTGGTTGGCTGCGATTACAATCTGGTTTCGGAACACACCATGGAAGTGGGAACTATTATCCGGAATAATACGGATGAGCAGACGGGACCATGCACTCTGGAACAGCACAAAAAACTGGCCATGCGGCCGGGAAGCATGGTGATCAAGGTATATCGGCACAGCATGATACAGGAGCATGGACTGAATTTCCCGGAAGGAATCTTTTATGAAGATAACTGTGCAGGTACAGTCTGGATGCTTTACTGTAAGCGTTTTGAAAAGATTAATGAGCCAATGTATTACTATTATCAGCACAACGTTTCCACGGTCCATTATATTTCCGAAGCAAAGTGCAGAGACCGGATGAAATCCTGCGAACTGCTGGTAATGGAGTGTGCCTCCAGAGACTTTCTGAAAGAATATCGGGCTGAAATAGAATTTCGCTTTGCGGAACTGTATTATATCACAACTTTATTTTCCTACATGTCAGGGGTAAAGCATCGTAAGCTATCTTTCCTGGCAGAGTTGCGGGATGGCATGAAGAAATATTTCCCTGATTTCCAGAAAAATGAGTACTATCAGGAGAAAATCGGGGCTGAGGAAAAGAAACTGGCAGCCCTTCATATGAAGAGCAATCTGGGTTTTTATTTATATTATGTGGCTTTAAATACAGCCAGAAAGTGGAAGAAGAAATTACGTGGAAAGTAAAATAAAGAGTGAAGTAAGAAAAGAAAATAGAATAAAAGGGAATCTGATTTGGGGCATTCTCTTTTTGTTAGAAGCACTTGTTTTAGTATTTTTGCTTGTAAAGAGCTTTGAACAGAAAGAAGTAATCAGTTTTTCTCAAAATGATTATGAGATTTATGCAGGTGAATTTCAGGAGAATGGGGATTTCTATATCGATGAACTGAGCGGTATGGAAGGGGATATCTGCCTTAGTACAGGTCCGCTTTCTCTGAAAAAGGGATTGTACCGTGTGGAACTTCAATTTGAAGGCACAGGGGAACAGGTTTGTAAGATAGAGGATGATAGTCTTGGCTATGGGGAGCTGCTGGTAAATGCGTTTTCTCTTCATGACCGGGACAAGACCAATTCTACAGGGGTTACCTTTCGGTTAAAGAACGATACCGACTCTTTACGAATCAAGATTTACTATACCGGTGCCGGCGCGCTCTGGCTTCGGGGAATCACCTTACAGCAGACCGGTCTTCAGTATGGAATATATCTGGTTTATTTCCTTCTTTTTGCAGGGGTTGTGGATCTGCTGCTCTGGATGTGGATTCATAAGAGCTTTCAAAAGGCAGAAATCAGTACGAAAAAGGTGGGATTCTGGCTGATCGTGATCGGAGTGCTGGCTTCCTATCCCATGTTTATCGACTACATTCATTTGGATGACGATGTGTACTTCCATTTCACCCGTATTGAAGGAATCGTGCAGGCATGGAAAGCAGGACAGTTCCCTGCCAGAATGCATCCCAACTGGTTAAATGGTCTGGGATATCCAGTTTCCATTATGTATGGGGATGTGTTCCTCTGGCCTACAGCACTGCTCCATTTATTGGGATTTGACCTGATGCAAAGTTACAAGATGGGTGTTGTGCTGCTCAACTTTATAACAGTATTTGTGTGCTATTACTGTTTCAAAAATATGTTTAAGAGTAAAGCAGTGGGACTTTTTGGTACTGCTATTTATACGTTATCTTTGTACCGCTTATACAATATTTATATGCGTGGTGCAGTGGGTGAGTATACAGCCATGACTTTCTTCCCGGTAATCTGCTATGGTCTGTGGCAGATTTTTGGAGAAGATAAAGAAAGGGCAAAAGAAAAGAAGAACATCGTGATATTGATTATCGGGTATTCCGGACTGGTCTTATCTCACGTGTTGAGCTTAGAGTTTGCCTGCCTTTTTACCATCATCATATGTGTTGTGCTTTGGAAGAGAACCTTCCGTAAAGAAACATTCTGGACTCTTGCCATTGCAGCTGTTATATCAGTGCTGTTATCCCTTTGGTTTTTGGTACCATTTTTGGATTACAGCATGCATCTGGAGATGCGTGTATTTAACTTTGTGAATCATATCCAGTACAAAGGATTGTTTGTGGCACAGCTGTTATCGCTGTTCCAGTGGGCAGGCGCGGAAGCCTACATGATTTACGAAGGGATGAGAAATGTACGACCTTTTGGTATGGGTATGGCCTTTCTCCTGAGTGCCATTGCATTTTATTATGTATGGATTCTGTATCGTGAAAAGTATCAAAGGAGTGAGTATTGGGGAATGGGGAAAATGGCAGTATGCCTTGGAACATTAGCTTCGGCCTTCTGCTTACATATTTTCCCTTGGGAAGCCATAGCATCCAGCGCAACTGTGTTTGAAAAAGTGATTTCCAGTATACAATTCCCTTACCGTTTTCTGGTAATCGTAAGCATCAGTTTTACCATTGTGGGATGTGTATTACTGAAATTGTTTATGGAAGAGAACCATAAAAAGATGGTTGCCATTTGGTCAGGATCGATTCTGATTTTAACACTTTTTACAGCAATCTTCTTTATGGATGATGATTTGATTCATAAATTCTGGTCAGGACTTCGCAACCCGGAGGCTATGGGTAGCGAAATGGTCAGCGGTATGGAATATCTGATCATGGATACCGATATAGAAAATTTGAAAAATTTGCCTTATAACAGGCTAATAGCCGGAGAAAATGTAACTTTTGGTGAGTATGAGAAAGAATACAGCCACATGGAAATTCCCTGTGCAAATCAGGGAGATAAAGAAAGCTATCTGGAAGCAAACCTGTTGTACTACATTGGATATCATGCAGTAGATCGTGCCACCGGAGAGCAGCTTCCTATTGTAATCGGCGATGAAGGAATTCTTCGGGTGCAATTACCGGCTCATTATCAGGGGACAGTGGTGATCGATTTTGACGGTCAGTGGTACTGGCATGTGGCAGATTGGATTTCTGTTATTACTTTGATAGGATTTGTCATTTGGCTTGTCTGGATGCAAAGAGATGGCAAGATGAAAAGAGCCAGTCAGGCTGAAAGAGCTGACTAAGGTGAAAAGCGTTTTGAGCAGAGTATAGAAATGGACTGTGAGTAGAGTATGAGAAATGGACTGAGCTTGCATAAAAAGTGGATATGGATTCCTTTCGTGCAGTGTATCGTTCTGCTGTGTTGTCTGGTGGGATTGGTAACGCCCAAGCAGCAAATAGATATTGGAAACGAGCAGTTTCAAATGGTTGAAAATGAGGAAGGACAGGTTTCTTTCGAGAGTTCTTCCTTTGCGCTGAAACCCGGAATCTATAAAGCTGTACTGCATTATCAAACAGAGCAGGATTGCCTGAATGTCTGGACCATCACAGGGAAAAATGTTTCTTACAGAGGACTGCTTGGCAATACCTGTATGCTCTACAGTGGGTTGCAGGAAGCAGAAACCATGGTCTGGATAAAAGAAAGTATCGAAGAGGCACAAATCAGAGTGACTCTGGCCGAGGGTGGATCGGTCAGTGTACTGGGGGCACAAGTGGCTCAGTCTAAGCTGGGAAACATCATGTGGTTTACCTTTTGGCTTCTGGTGTTCGGTACATTGGATGGGCTGTATCTTTCCATAGGCAGAAAATGGAAGGAGTATGATATCTCTGATAGAACTCTGGTTATATGCCTGGGTGGAATGGTAGTCCTTGCATCTGTGCCGCTGTTTTCAGGGTATGTGATTGCCGGAGCGGATACCGTATATCATCTACTTCGTGTGGAAGGAATCAAAGAAGGCCTCCTTTCCGGTCAGTTTCCGGTACGTATTCAGCCCGGCTGGCTGCAGGGGCATGGGTACGCAACAGGTATTTTTTACTGTGATACGTTTCTGTATCTGCCTGCCCTTTTACGAATCATGGGATTCCCTATGGGGGCAACATATTTGTTTTATAAATTTCTGGTCAACTGCGCTACGGTGCTGGTGGCCTATTTTAGCTTTTCCAGAATGTTTCAAAACCGGTATATCGGCGTCTTCGGAAGTGCTTTATATACCCTCAATATGTATCGGTTTATCTGTATGTACCTGAAGGACCATCTGGGCCAGTATACAGCTATGATTTTTTTGCCACTGCTGTTTTATGGTTTGTGGAGATTATTGACAGAGGATACAGCAAAGAAAGAATACAAAAATGTTTGGCTCATTTTGGTAATAGCTATGACCGGCATCATACAGTGTCATGTGCTTACCTGTGAATTGGCAGCACTGTTTGGTCTCCTATTGTGTTTGATTTATATCCGGAATGTATGCCGAAAAGAAACGCTGCTGGCGGGCATAAAGGCGGTTGGAGTGACAATCCTGATAAATGCCTGGTTTCTGGTGCCGTTCCTGGACTATATGATGCATGAAAAGCTGATCATAACCAGCGATAATGTATATACCCGAACCATACAAGGATATGGCAGCTTGGTGCCACAGCTTTTGGGCTTGTTCCACTTTGCAGGTTCCAGGGATAGCGATGTTTCAGGCGGCATGGCAGGAGAGATTCCTTTTTCTTTGGGAATAGGACTGATCTTTGTGCTGGTGTGTTTCTGGTATGTATGGTACTGTGGCAGACCGCGAAGCGGCCAACATGAGAAAGCTATCATGGAACCGGATGCCTGTGGAAAGCATATGGAAGGTGTTTCCGGCGTGGCAGTGGATAGAAAATGGGCATTAAGCTGCGCTGTATTAGGGATTCTGTGTTTGTGGATGTCGTCTGTATACTTCCCTTGGGATTTGTTACACAGTCTGGGCGGCGTAATGCAAAGACTGATATCAGCACTACAGTATCCAACCAGATTATTGGAAATGGCAGCTCTTTTTCTTACAGTGATTGGATGCATCACCTGGGATTGGATAAAAAAGAATCTGGGAAATAGGGAGTGGAAGGCTTATGTTGGAATAACACTTCTGCTGGTACTTTTGCCTACCGGAATTTTCTTTAGTGATTTGTTGAATTCAGCATCTTTCTATTATCTTTATGACAATCATGGTATGGGCAATTCCTATTTATCCGGAAGGGAGTATTTGCCTGTGGATACAGATGAAAGTCTCCTGAAAGAGGGACAGGTGGGTTATCCGGAATCGGTGACGGTGGAATCCTATCAGAAGAAAGCACTGCAGGTGGACATGATGGTGGAGAATGCTGGTGTGGATGACCAGACTGTACAGCTTCCAATGCTGTATTACCGAGGGTATCAAGCGGAGGATGTGGATTCCGGTACGCTATTACAGGTGGCTCCGGGAGAAAACCATGTGGTATCTGTAAGGATTCCGGGTGAGTATAAGGGGCATATCAAAGTGGGATTTGTAAGTCCCTGGTATTACCGAGTGTCAGAAGTGATATCTTTGCTTAGCCTGTTGTGTCTGGCAGGATTATGGATTTGGAAACGTTCCGGGATAAGCAAAGCAGAGTTTCAGAAGAATGATTTGGTACGTAGTGAGAATATAGAGCTTCAAAGAAAGGCAGAAAGCGTGTAATGGAAATGAAAAGAGATCAAAAGAAAATCAATATTATGTTAGGCTGTGTGGCACTTATGATTGTCACATCACTGCCACTTCTGACTGACTTTTTGGTAGTAGGAACAAAACTGTATCAACAGCTTAGCCGCGTGGAAGCTTTGGTGGAAGGAATCAGACAGTTTGGCATCACCATGTGGGCAAAACCGGAATGGATAGATCCGGCAGGACTGTCTTTTGCACATCAATATGGAGATACTTTCCTTTACGTAGCAGTGGCACTTCGGATGCTTGGTTTTTCTGTACAGGCAGCTTTCCGTGGAATGCTTTTACTGGTGAACGTGTTCACCGTGTTGGTGGCATATTATAGTTTTCAGCGTATTTGGAAAGATACATATACAGGACTGTTGGGAGCTGCAGTTTATTGTACAGCGATTTATAGATGTGCTTTGTTATATGGGGAAACAGAATTGGGAGAAGTATTGGCAATTTTATTTATCCCTTTGGTTATCGTGGGCGTATATGAATTACTCCTGGGCAGCATGGAAGAAGAAAAAATACCCGGATGGGTGTTGCTGACGCTGGGGCTTACCGGAGTATTACATGCACAAATGTTTGCCTTTGTGGTGGTATGTATTACCCTGGTGATTGCTTTATTCATCGCTGTGAAGAAATGGAAAGAAAAAGCTTTCCTGGCTAGTCTTGGGAAGACGGCAGTTTCTTTTATGGTATGGAATGTGGCATATTTATATACCGCTTTCTATTATGTAAAATCCGGTCAGTTTGTGCTCAACCCATTTGCCGGACAGAGAATCCAGGAGAAAGGACTTCAGGTGGCGCAGCTTTTTATGGGCTTCTACCAGGCCGGCCCTTCTCATGATTTCGGGACACAGGGAATATCTGAAGCAGCACCTATTGGTCTGGGTATCACCATGCTGGCAGGGGTGATTGCATTTCTATATCTGCTGCTTATTTATAGTGACAAGGTGGAAAAGCAGGAGAAAAAGAAGGGTTTGGTTTTACTGATCGTGGGAGCAGTGTTTATGTGTGGTTCTCTGCTTTGCTTCCCATGGGATGCTATTGCCAGAACGGTACCTGCTCTGGCTGGAATCATTACCTCTATGCAGGCTCCATGGCATCTGCTTTTGGTGCCAACCTTACTTTTTTCCATGTTGATTTGTCTGACTTATCAGGTGGTGAAAAGAAACTGGGCAGAATACAGCCGTTACTATGGACTGGGCATGTTTGTGCTGACGCTTTTATGTAGTGGTTATTTAATCGCTAATCTGTTATATGGTATGGACTTTGTAAGATGTTACAGTTTAGAGGATGTGGTCAGCTATGGAGCAGCAACCGGCGCTGTAATTGCCGGATATGCGGGAACAACTTGGTATTTGTTACAGGTTGTCTCTTTGGCAGGTTTTATTGGTACACTGGTTATGGTACTTCGGAAAGCACGTAAGAAAGAGGAAATAGCATGAAACGTTTAGCGATTATTACTGCCCGTGGTGGCAGCAAAAGAATTCCACGGAAAAATATCAAGCCTTTTTTAGGCAAACCGATTTTGGCCTATTCCATTGAAGCTGCGGTTGCCAGTGGATTGTTTGATGAAGTGATGGTATCCACAGAGGATGAAGAAATCGCAGAGATTGCGAAAAGGTATGGTGCCAAGGTGCCCTTTTACAGAAGTGAAAAAACAGCCGGGGATTTTGCCACAACCAATGACGTGCTGTTGGAAGTGATCGACGAATACGAAAAACGGGGGCAGTTTTTTGATGTGGCATGCTGCATTTATCCCACAGCACCTTTTGTAACTGCTGAAAAGATAAAGGATGCCATGGGCCAGCTGGAAGCATCTGATGCAGATACACTGATCCCGGTGGTGCAGTTTTCCTATCCGCCTCAGCGTGCCATGGTAATCCGAAACGGACAGCTGGAATTCAAATATCTGGAATATATTGACAGCAGATCCCAGGATCTGGAGAAGGAATATCATGATGTGGGGCAGTTTTACTGCTTTAAGGTACCGGCTTATAAGGAAAACAAGAAGCTGATGCTGGGGAGTATCCTGCCTTATGTGGTTGATGAAATGGAAGTACAGGATATCGACAATGAATCCGACTGGAAGATTGCGGAGATAAAATATCAGGCGATGAAGTAGATTTCCTGTATTTTTGACCTGGCATGGAATGGAATTGAATTGATGCATCATAGACAATGTTGCGGGATAAAGGAGAAGCGGATGAATCTTTTATTGACCTCTATCGGAAAAAGAATACAGCTCATAGAGCATCTGAAGACACGGTTTCGTGTGATTGGTGTGGATGCATCCCTGCAGAATCCTGCCAGGCATTTTGTGGATGGGTTTTATCAGATTCCAAGATGCAAGGAAGATGGCTATGTGGAGACTTTGCTTAAGATTTGCAGAGAGGAAAAAATCGATTTACTGATTCCCTTGTTTGAACTGGAATTTTCTTATTTGAATGATGCAAGAAGCAGGTTTGAGGAGATTGGAGTGAAGCTGATCTTGTCGGAAAAACCGGTAATAGACATATGTAATGACAAAATGAGGACAGCAGCTTTTTTTGAAAAGTATGGAATTCCTGCACCCCATACCTTTTCTCCCATGGAGATGGAGGAGCTTATGTCCCGGGACAACCGAAATATCATTCCTTCTGATGGATGTGAACGGAAAACTTGCAGCTACCCTTTGATCATCAAGCCGCTTGATGGCATGGGGAGCGAAGGAGTATTTCGGATATCGAACCGCAAGGAACTGGAGTTTTTCAAAGATTATGTAAAAAAACCCATCCTTCAAAGCTGCGCAACAGGAACCGAATATACCATCGACGCGTTGTGTGATCTGCAGGGGAATCCTGTTTATATCGTGCCAAGAATTCGACTGGAGGTGCGCTCCGGGGAAGTCACAAAGAGCAGGACAGTCAAACAGGAAATCGTGATCCGGGAGACAGAAAAGCTTCTGGAGGCATTAAATAAAGAAGGCAGGGTCATCGGGCCTATGACTATACAATGTTTTCTGGAAGAAAATGGGGAAAGTGAGAAAAAGCCGGAATTTATCGAAATCAATCCACGTTTTGGTGGCGGTGTTCCGTTGTCTTTTGCTGCAGGAGCAGATTATGCTGATGCATTGAAAAAAATGTGCGAAGGAATACAGCTTATCTATCAGAAAGATTTTTCAGAACTGACCATGATGCGTTATGATCAGGCTGTGTATGAGTAAGGGTACAAAAGAAAGCGGTCAGGAACATGCTGATGAAAGAGTTACATTGGAAAAAGCGATTAGCAGAGATCATAGGACTTTTAGCGGGAATACTGATCATGGTATTTCTGATTGTGGAAGATCCAAAGCTTCAGGCAATTGGACAAACTTCTTCCGGTATCGTTACAGTAAACTGTCCTTCAGGATTCTATAACAATGAAGTGGAGATTGAACTGGGGCTGGATGCAAAAGGAGAGATATACTATACATTGGACTGTACAGAACCCTCCAAAGACAGTGAGAATTCCTCTGTTTACCAACAGCCTATCTTATTGGTCCCTTCGGAGACAGAAGAAGTACAGACGATTAAGGCAAAAGGATATTATACCGATGACCAGGGAGAACTGCAGGAGACAAAGGTCTATACCTATACTTATATTTTGGGTGATAATGTTTTTCAGCGTTATGATACCTATGTGGTCAGTATCACCGGGGATCCGGACGGATTGTTTGGCTATGAGAATGGAATCTTTGTGCCGGGAAAAATAAGGGATGAATATCTGGCAGCCAATCCGGATATTACGCCGGAAAATATTTCTCCGGTAGCGGATGCCAATTATATGCTGAAGGGTGAGCAGGCAGAAAGAGAAGTCACCCTACAAATGTTCAGCAGCAGTGGGGAGGATCTTTTGACTCAAAACTGCGGACTAAGGCTGTTTGGAAATGCGACCAGGTCAAAAAGCCAGAAATCTTACCAACTGTTTGCCAGAAAGAAGTATGATGAAAGCGGTAATTTCCATGTACAGACAGCAGACGATATTTTAAGTCAGGAAGATGGAACCATCCTGGACAAGCATAACAGACTGTGGTTTCGAAACAGCGGAGATGATTATGAGCACGGGTTTATCAGGGATTCTGTGATTCAGAGTCTTGCCAGACAATCCGGTTTTGAGATGGCTTGTCAGGATATACCGGTTGCCATTTATATCAATGACGAGTATTACGGTTTCAGCTGGATGAGAGAACCATTTCACGATGGCTCTATGCGCAATCTTTATGGGGATTATAATGGTCAGTTTGTCACTTTAACCTTGAATGAATATGCTCCTATTGTGGTGCCGGAAGCGGTGGAAGAAAGGCAGGCAGAATTGGAACCCTATGCAGAGGATTACACGGAGATTTACCAGAAATTTGCCAGGGCAGATTTGACTGATGAAGCAACTTATCAAGCCCTATGTGAACGAATCGATGTGGATAATTACCTTCGTTATTATGCCATCGAGATCTATGTAGGAAATTGTGACTGGCCTTTTACCAACGTAAAGGCTTATCGTTATTTTGCAGAAGACGGGATATATACTCCGGGAACGGTGTTTGATGGAAAATACCGGTATCTTTTGTTTGATACAGATGTTTCCATGTCTCTGGAGTCCACGTATACCGGATACAGCGTAGATGCGGATACCCTTGCCCTGCTGATTCGAACGGAACATTCTCCACTCTTTAACGGATTAATGGCCAGAGAAGACTGCAGAAATATGCTGGTGAATATTTTTTGTGATTTGATGAACAGCGGTTTTTCTCCGGAGAATGCCTGCGCTACTTTGATGGATATGGAGCAGGCACGTCATAACGAACTGGAACATTTCATAAATGAAGCAGGACTACTTAGTGAAGATGTTACATATGACACTGTGATGGAAGAAGTGGATACCGTATATGACTATTTTGAAAACCGTCCGTCCTATATGTATGATATCCTTCAGGCAGATTTTCCGGTGGTTTATGCCTATTATGTGGATGTAAATCGTCTAGACCATACGCAAATATCCGTAAATCATATTGAAAAAGTTTCAGAAGGATTCCATGGAAAGTATTTTGCAGAATGCGGATTGACTTTGAAAGCAGTGCCGGAAGAAGGGTATCTTTTTGATCATTGGGAAATCAATGGGCAGGAATTTGATGCCCGGGAACTTACTTTATCCGGTGAAGAGGTAAAAACGCTGCTGGGTATCCCCAAGGATGCTGATCCAAAGGAATCCATAAGTTATGCAGAGTCTCTGGATGTGCAGGTGGTCACAAAGCCGGATATGGAAAAGGGGTTATGCATTGATGCAGTGCATGCCAAGGGGACAGATGATGTGGTTGTAATACGAAATCTGTCTCAGAATTCCATTAGATTATCCGATTATTATCTTTCCGTGGATGCAGTGAATCTAAAGCAATATGAACTGCCTGGTATAAACCTGGAAGGCGGTGAATGCATCCAATTTTATGGGAAGGAAAATCAGAATGGATTAACGGAACATCGGTTAAACTTTAAAATAAAGCAGGAAGAGACGTTATATCTGTCGGATCAGGAGGAAACCGTAATAGGGGAACTTTTTATACCGGATCTGACAGAAGTGGAATCCTATTATGTCCGAAATAAATGGACAGGAAATTATGAAGAGAAGAGCTCCTATGAATAGTATGATAAAAGCAGTTCTTTTTGATCTGGATGATACATTATATTGTGAATATGATTATGTGGATCAGGCCTTTCGGGCGGTAGCAGAGAAGGTATACTGGGAGTTGGAGAAGGAAATCCGGCTGAAGGAGGCGGGAGCCTGCAGTGTGAGCAACATCCACAGGCGGATGTGGGAACTTCTGGAAGAAAATGGCCGGGGCAGGATATTTGATGATATCTGTGCAGAGTATGGGGTGAAGATTCCGATCTCGGAACTGGTGTCGGTGTATCGGAGTACAAAACCGATTCTCCGGCTATATCCGGATGCAGAGCAGATCCTGATTTATCTTCAGGATAAGAAGATTATGACAGGCCTGATCACGGATGGGTGCAGCCAGGTACAGCATGCTAAAATCGATGCTATTGCAATGCTGAGAAGCATGGATGTGATATTAGCAACGGACGATTTGGGGAAGGATGAAACAGGTAAGCCCTACTGCAAACCCAATCCTTATGTATATCAGTATTGCCTGGAGAAGCTGGGATGCGAACCTTCAGAGGCTGTTTATGTAGGGGATAATCCGGCCAAGGATTTTCATGGGGCCCGTTCTCTTGGGATGAAAACGGTTCGTATTGTCCGTATGGAAGGGGATCACATGAAGGACATCGCTGAAGAAGGCAAAGAGGCGGATCATGTGATTCATACGCTGTTGGAGTTGGAGGATTTGGTTTCTTTTTGAATTTGTATGGATTTATATGGATTTATATGGGTTCAGAAAGGCCTACTCCTTCTCAGGTTACGCTCTCGCTCGGTTATTCACGTAGCGGTACTAAGCTCGAAAAAACCTCGCTAAGTACCGACGTTCATAAACGAACCTGATAAGGAGTAGGCCACGTCTGAACCAGTAAGAAATTCATAAAAGGAAAAGGACGTGTGGAAGGTCGCACATGAACCGGCAAGAAATTCATAAAAAGGAAACATGGCGTGGAGGAAAGGATATAATTTAGGATGAGGAAAGAGATAGAGATCGCAGGACATAAAATAGGAGAAGGTTATCCGACGTTTATCATTGCAGAGATGTCTGCAAATCATAACATGGATTTTGACCGTGCTGTTGCCATTATGCAGGCAGCGAAGGATGCCGGCGCGGATGCGGTGAAGATTCAGACCTATACAGCAGACACCATTACCATTGACTGTGACAAGCCATGGTTTCAGATCACCCAGGGGACTTTGTGGGATGGCATGACATTGCATAAGCTGTATGAAACAGCGTACACCCCCTGGGAGTGGCAGCCAAAGCTTAAGAAAATAGCGGAAGAAATGGGATTGGCATTCTTTTCTTCTCCATTTGATCATACTGCAGTGGACTTTCTGGAAGAGATGGATGTTCCCTGTTATAAGATAGCATCTTTTGAACTGAATGATATTCCCATGATCCGTAAGATTGCAAAACTGGGGAAACCCATTATCATGGCTACCGGAATCGCCTATGAAAAGGACATCAGGCTGGCATTGGATACCTGTCTGGAGGAAGAAAATGATCAGGTCATTCTGCTGAAATGTACTTCTGCCTATCCGGCACCTTACGATGCAGTGAATTTGAAGATGATCCCGGCTATGGCAAAGACCTACGACTGTATTACCGGTTTGTCGGATCATACCATGGGAAGTGTTGTGTCGTCCGGAGCCATTGCACTTGGTGCTCATGTGATTGAAAAGCATATGACTCTCCGCAGGGCAGATGGCGGGGCGGACAGTGCTTTTTCCATGGAACCGGAGGAATTTAAAGAAATGTGTCAGAATATCCGGATTATGGAACAGGCTGTCGGAAAAGAAACCTATGAACTATCGGAAAAACAGGCCAGGGAACGGGAGCACAGCAGATCCCTGTTTGCTGTGACAGATATGAAAAAAGGGGAAATATTTACCCCGGAAAATATGCGTTCCATCCGGCCGGGGTATGGTCTGCACACCAGATTCTTTGAAGAGATTCTGGGGAAAAAAGCAACCCGGGATATCGAAAAAGGAACTCCCATGAGCTTCCGGCTGGTGGAAGGGATGGAAGATCGGGAAGATGTTACCGGCATGTGATGAAGTAAGGGATGAGAGAGTCCTCAGCAGATAATGCTATAAGGGATGAGACAGTCTCATCGTCGGATGATGATGTAAATCATGAAGTATGTGGCGTAATAAGCACTGTATGGAAAGAAGGAAACGGATAAATGTTCTATATTCGTGCAGATGGAAATGAAAAAATAGGAATGGGACATATCATGCGATGCCTTACGATTGCAGATGCAATTAAGGCAGAGGGAGAAGAGGTATGTTTTCTGGTGGCAGACGAGAAGCCTGTTAAGGTCATAGAAGACAGGGGATTTCAGACGAAAATTCTTTTTACCTATTATGATGAAATGGATGTGGAGCTTCCGCAGCTGGTTTTACAGCTTTCCGGTGCCAATCGCCCCAGAATATTAATCGACAGCTACTACGTGACCCGCTTTTATCTGCAGAATCTGCAGCTGGTTGCCCAGGTATATCTCATGGACGACTTAAAGACAGAAATATATCCCTGCGATGGACTTGTTAATTACAATATATATGGGAAGACTTTAGGATATGAAGAAGCGTATCCAAGCGGAACGAAGCTGTTCCTTGGCTGTGAGTATATGCCGCTGAGGCCGCAGTTTTCTAAAACAGACTATCAGGTTCGGGAACAGGTACAGGATATTCTGCTCACTACAGGCGGCGGTGACAGCTGCCATATGGCACTTTCTTTTATGAAAGAAGTGGTGCAAAAGGAAGATCTGCAGAAGTGGACCTGGCATGTGGTCTGCGGACCATACTGCAGCGATACCGAAGAGCTGGAGAAACTTGCAGAGAGATGCAGTTTTCTTGTGATACATAAGAACATGACAGATTTGTCAGAATTGATGAGCCGATGCGATATCGGGATTTCGGCAGCCGGAAGTACCTTATATGAGTTGTGTGCAGTTGGACTCCCGTCAATTGGTTTTTATTTTGCAGAGAATCAGAAACAGAACATGGAAACCTTCGGTAAGACCACACCAATCATGAATGCCGGAGATTTCTCAATGCAGCCGGATCAGGTGATGGAGTTTATCGAAAAAGAAGTCCGGATTCTGGCGGAATCTTTTGACCTGCGTGAAAAGATCAGTATGGCCATGAAAACGATTGTGGATGGTAAGGGTGCAGAGCGTCTGGCAAAAGGATTACTGGGAGACTAGCAACATAGATAGCAATTTGCAAAAAGATTGCTGGGAAATAGACAGAAAAACGCCTGGCAAAAGGATTACCGGAAAAAGGAGCAGCCTGTGGAGAAAAAGAATTCCAACCTGCAAAAGTTCATAAAGTATATTCCCGTTTTGGCAGCTGGAATTCTGGCAGTATGCATTTCCTTTGGAATTTATCGTTCCATTCAGGAATCCGCGGTGGACGGCTATCAGGTGGTGCTGCTGGGTGACAGTATTATGGGGAAAGAGCGCTGCGACAAGAGAGTGGACGGGGTTATTCAGGAAACCACCGGAATGAGTGTTTATAATGGGGCTTTTGGCGGAACCTGTGCCAGTGCAGGCAATCCCCAGAACAGTTATGATTATCACGAGGAGTCTCTGAATCTGTGCAGACTGGTGGATGCCATCTGTGAAAAGGATTTCGGGGTACAGTTGGCTGATCTTCCGAACAATCAGTTTCAGTCCTGGTATTTCCCGGAGGCATTAGAAAATCTTTCAAAAGTGGATTTCAACAAGGTGGATGTGGTTCTTCTGGAGCATGGGAATAATGATTATTCCGGTGGAAGACCATTGGACAACCAAAACGACCCCTATGACATCTATACTTTTGGTGGGGCACTCAGATATTCTATCCGGGAACTGCAGGAACACTATCCGGATTTAAAAATCATTCTGGTGACACCGAACTTCTGCTGGATCGATGACAGTGAGCCTTGCAATGTTCAGGATTTCGGTCAGGGAACCATGGATGAGTATGTGGATTTGAAATTGCAGATTGCAGAAGAATTTGGCCTGGATGTGATCGATGTTTATCATGAAATCGGATTCGATGAGACCAATATCCTTTCTTATACGGAAGATGGCATTCATTTAAACGAAAGTGGCAGAGAAATTTACGGAACCTTTGTGGGAGAGAAACTGCTTGAATGTATGGAGAAATAGAATTATGACGCCTGCGGAAGCTTTAAAAAAGATAAAACAGAATATAAAGAGAGAATGGAAACTGGCTTTTTTTTCAGTTCTGATCTGTGGCCTTTTGGTGCATTTTAAAGTGTTTGCCGGAGACTTCCCAAATCATGACGGACTGTCCAGCATGTATTTTGATCAGAATATGATCACCTCAGGAAGATGGTTTTTGATGATCGCCTGTGGCATTTCCTCCTATTTTACACTGCCCTGGCTGATCGGTATTTTTTCTCTGATCTTTCTGGGGATCGGTTGCGCAGCGCTGATCGATTTTCTGGAAATAAAAGATGACATCAGTGTGGTGCTGACCAGTTGTATGCTGGTTGTTTTTCCGGCATTGTCATCTACATACGCCTATATTTTTACAGCAGACGGATATATGATGGCGTTGGGGTTGGTTTTCCTGGCAGTTGCCTTTACGGGAAAACGTAAATGGGGATTTTTGCCGGGAGCTGTCTGCCTGGCGTTTAGTATGGGAACCTATCAGTCCTATCTGGCCTTTGCCATTCTGCTCAGCATTTACGGTTGCATTATGATCCTGATGACTGATCAGAGCTTCCGGGATAAACTTTCCCAAATGCTCCATTATCTGTATATGGGGATCCTTGGAGTGGGATTATATTATCTGCTGTTACAGGTACTTCTGAAAATCCAGGGAAAAGTTCTGGATACGTATCAGGGAATCAACACCATGGCATCTGCGGGGGGGAGATCTGTTTCCGGGATACTGTCCCAGATCTATCAGGATTTCCTCGCATTTACAGTCCGGGGGAATGTGTTGTATAATAATATGTTATCATTTTTAGCGTTAGCACTGCTGGGACTGGTATTTATCGTATTGTTTATCCGGTTGGCCATGCAAAGAGGGTACTGGAAAAAATGGTATTTTTATGGAATTTTACTTCTGGTTCTGCTTTTCGTGCCCATTGCAGCCAACGTGATTTTGATCATATCACCGGAAGTGACATACCATCTGCTCATGCGGTATCAATGGGTACTGCTTCCCATTTTGCTCTATGCATTCTGTGTGCGCTATGGATTTTTGCAAACAGAAATCATGGGGATAAAGAAGAACAGGGGAATTGTCACCTTGCAATGGTTGGCATGCCTGTCCATGCTGATTCTGGTGATTCATTATGGCGTAACAGACAATATCGCCTATTTTAATCTGGAAAAGAAATATGAAAAGACCTATGCATACTGCCTGCGTCTGGTAGACCGGATGGAGCAGACAGAAGGCTATTATACCGGAATCCCGGTTGCCATGGTAGGGGTGCAGGGAAGTGATGCTATGCCGGAAACGGATATTACCGGGGATGTGACAAGCAACATGATCGGCATGACCGGGGATTATCTGGTTTATACTGATACCAATTATCAGGCATTTTTGAAAAATTATCTGGGCGTAACCATCAATCTGGTGCCGGATGAAGAAATGGAACGAATCTATCATTCAGAGGAATACCGTGCTCTCAACAGTTTCCCGGGAGAAGGAAGCATGAAAGTGGTAGATGGTGTTTTATATATTAAGACAGAGAATTATGAGTAACAGCAAATCAATATAAGATAGAAAAACGGAAGTAGTAACAAAGAAATTCAAGACGGAGAAATGGGAGAAACATACTATGGCGCTGATATCCATTGTGATTCCATCCTTTAATGAAGAACAGAATATTCCCAGAACCGCAGCTGTCCTTACAGAAATACTGGAGAAAAATGAGATTTCTTTTGAACTGATTTTTGTCAGTGATGGTTCCAAAGACGGCACATACGAAGAAGTAAGGAAGCTGTCGGAACAGGATAAACGTATCAAAGGTGCAGAGTTTTCCAGAAATTTCGGAAAAGAAGCAGCTATTTTTGCCGGTTTGGAGCTGGCCCTTGGAGATGCCTGCATTGTAATCGACTGCGATCTGCAGCATCCACCCCAGGTGATACCGAAAATGGTACAGCTATGGCAGGAAGGCTATGAAGTGGTGGAAGGGATCAAGACAAGCCGCGGAAAAGAGGGAATCTTCCACAAAATGTTTGCAGGCATGTTCTATGGTATCATGAGCAGAATGATGAAAATGAACATGAAGGATTCCTCGGATTATAAATTGCTGGATCGGAAAGTAGTGGATGTACTTTTGGGGTTGCGTGAAAGAAATACTTTTTTCCGTGCGCTTACGTTCTGGGCAGGGTTCAAATCTACCAAAGTGGAGTATGAGGTGCAGGAAAGAGAGATCGGAACTACCAAATGGTCCTTCCGGAGTCTGATCCGGTATGCAATTTCCAACGTGACTTCCTTTAGTACCATTCCTTTGCAGATGGTAACTGTGCTGGGAATCATATCGATTCTGTTCAGCGTGGTGCTTGCCATTCAGACGCTGATCCGTTTCCTGATAGGAAATTCTGTAGAAGGCTTTACTACGGTTATTCTGCTGATTCTGATCATCGGCGGATTTATCATGCTGAGTCTCGGTATTATCGGACATTATCTGGCAAGAATCTATGAGGAAGTAAAAGGAAGACCAAAGTATATCATCCGCAGTGTAACGGATAATGTTCGGGGAAATATTGTGGATGAGGAGAAATAGCATATGACAGGAGAAAAAAACGCCGCTTTACAACCGCATAAAAAACGTATGGCAAACATAGAACTGCTGCGTATTCTTGCTATGATGATGGTGGTGTCCCTTCATTTCCTGGCAAAGGGCGAACTGCTTCCATCCCTGACCGGCCCGCTAAATGGACAAGGATATCTGGCTTGGTTTCTGGAAAGCTTTTCCATTATGGCAGTGGATGTGTATGTTCTGATCAGTGGATATTTCCTGGTGGAAACGGGATTTCGCTGCAAGCGTGTCATTTCCCTGGTGCTGCAGGTAATGTTTTATACCTGCCTGATTCCGGTTGTACTTATCTTGACAGGTGTTTTGTCAATTCAGGATTTAACTTTTTGGAATATTTTATTATATATCTTCCCTACCAATATGCTTCACTATTGGTTTGTGTCTGCATATGTACTGATGTTTTTGTTTACACCGGTATTGAATGTGGCTGTCCATGCCATGAAAAAGCAGCAGCTGCAGATGGCAATTGTGATTCTGCTGATTATGGAGTCTCTCAGTAAAACACTGATTCCGGTTCGTCTGGAACTGGACAATCTGGGCTATGATGCCTATTGGTTCATGGTGGTTTATCTGATTGCTGCTTATATCAGATTGTACGGAATCTCTTTCTTTGAAAAACTGGGAAAAAAGAGTGGATTTATCTTCCTGCTGGGAGGTGTTTTCATATTTGTCTGGACCATGCTGATTCGGTTGGCGTACCTGAAGACGGGCCAGTTCCAGAATTTTATAGAATCCGCTTATGGATATAATCATTTGCTTACGATCGGTTCTGCGGTGGCACTTTTTTACACGTTTTATTATGTGAAAATCCATTCCCAGGGTCTTTCCCGTATCGTATGTGCTATTGCACCCTATACCTTTGGCGTGTATCTGCTTCATGAACATGTGAATATCCGCTATGAATGGCCAAAATGGCTGGGAGCCGGAAAGTGCAGTTCTGCGCTATCCCTGCTTGGCCACTGGATTTTGGCAATACTCATCGTGATGGGAATCGGACTGGCGGTTGACTTTATCAGAAGTCTTATCTTCCGTCTGGTGGGGAAATTCTTAACCGGAAGTAAATTGGATCTGTTTTTGCAGAAGGTGGATGACAGGTTGAAAGCATAGGTGGGAGGTAAAAGACATGCAGAAAGAAAAATTGCATAAAGTATGTTTCTGGATTCTCCTTCTTCTGCTGGCGGTTTATCCTCTCAGACATATATGGCTTGGAGTGGAACTGACAGACAGTGCCTACAGTGCGGGCAACTACCGCTTTTCAGACAAAATAAACAGTATGTGGTTCTTTTCTACCTATCTGGCCAATGTGATGGGACAGTTTTTATCCGGACTTCCCGGCGGAAATACCATGATGGGGCTGAATGCCTATTCTGCTTTGTTTATCAGCGTGATTGCGGTGGCAATGTACTGGTTTTATACAAAAATCGTCAAGCTTCCCATGGGGATTGCTTTTCTGGCAGAACTTTTATCCGTTAGTCTATGCTGGTGCCCGACTACGATTTTATATAATTATATGACTTACTTCTTTTTCAACCTGGCAGTCATCTGTCTGTACCTGGGGCTGGTCCGGGAAAAAAGGATTTTTTTATTCGGAGCGGGCGTGCTGCTGGGCATGAATGTGCTGGTCCGGTTTCCGAATCTGGCAGAAGCAGCCCTGATCCTTGCAGTCTGGTATTATGGAATGCTGATGCATAAACGTCTGAAGGATGTGCTGCAGGAAACAGGAATCTGTATACTTGGTTTTTTTGCCGGCATAGGGATCATTTTGATCGGAATCAGTGTAAAGTATGGCCTGAACCAATATATGGATGGAATCATAAAACTGCTGAATATGCCATCGGATGCATCGGACTACAGTCTGTACTCCATGGTCATAACGGTTTTGCTGGACTATAAAGCCAGTTCCAGGTGGCTTATCTGCATGCTGGCGCTGGTGCTGGTGGGGACTTTGATTTCCGTGGCAGGTTACCGGATTTATATGGGAATCACCAAAGACGAAGAGGGGGATATACCCGGATGGGTGCGCATCATAGGTGCAGTGGCTTTTCTGGCAGGAATCGCAGTTCTTTTCCGGTGGTGGTACAGCCTGGGCGTCTTTAATGTGAAATATTATACCTATGAGAGCATGTTCCAGTGGGTTGCGGTTTTTTTGATCTTGACCATTTTGATTGCACTTTTCGCACTCTTTTCAAAGAAATGTACCAGAAACCAGAAGCTTCTTTCCCTGATGGTTCTTGTACTTCTGGGGGTTACGCCGCTGGGAAGTAATAATCACCTGTATCCCAATATGAACAATATGTTTCTGGTATTTGGATATACTTTCTATATGCTCTGGGTGCTGTTCCAAAATACCTGGATGTACCGGGAAATGTCTGCCGGAAGCTTCATTTTCGCACTCTACCCGGCGAAGGCCATGCTGGGAATGTTTCTGGCAGTAATGTGCCTGCAGTGTCTGCTGTTTGGTGCAGTATTTACCTTCCGTGACGGAATGAGTGGGCAAAAAAGGGATACAAAGATAGAAAATAATGCTATACTGAAAGGAATGGTAACCAATCAGGAGCTGGCGGTTTCCATTGAAGAGCTGACTGCTTATATGGAGCAGGAGCAGCTGACCGAAAAAGGACTTATTTTATATGGGCAGATTCCTGCCACTTCTTATTTCCTGGATATGCCTTCTGCCATTTCTACGACCTGGCCGGATCTCAGGTCTTATGGATACGACATCATGGTGGCAGATATGGAGGGTATGGAGCGCAGTATAGCAGAAAGTGCGCAGGAAGCTGGTGTGCAGAATGCAGGTTCGCAGGATGCAGGTTCACAGGATGAAAGTATGCAGGCAGCTAGGCCAGTCATCATCCTCGGCGCAGGACTGGATGCTTTCCTTCGCAGTGATGAACAGGGAATGACAGATGCAGAACTGACTGAGCCGGAAAAAGCGGCCTATATGACAGACCGAAAATTGATATTGATCACAGAATTTATGGAGAAATACGATTACAAACGGGATTTCGGTAATGCGAAATTCGCAGTGTATCGATAAACACATGAGCAAAGGGAAAGCTGTGAAGCTGGGTTTTGCGAATGGGGTTCTGAATGGTTAAGAGAAATAATAAAGAAGAACTTATTTAGAGAAGAGATAAGAGATAAAGGAGAAAACAAGATGATTCGATTTAATGTCCCACCCTATACCGGTAAAGAAATGGAGTATATAAAGCAGGCAGTAGAAAATCAGAAGATCTGCGGTGATGGAGAATTTACCAAAAAATGTAATGAATGGATTGAAAAAAAGACCGGTACACCAAAGTGCCTTTTGACCACATCCTGTACTCATGCCACAGAACTGGCTGCTCTTCTGGCAGATATCCAGCCGGGAGACGAAGTGATCATGCCTGCTTATACCTTTGTGTCTACAGCGGATGCTTTTGTACTTCGTGGTGCAACTGTGGTATTTGTGGACATCAGACCGGACACCATGAATATCGATGAAACAAAGATCGAAGAAGCCATCACAGAAAAGACAAAAGCTATCGTTCCCGTGCATTATGCAGGGGTTTCCTGTGAGATGGATACCATTATGGATATTGCAAAACGTCATAATCTGATGGTGATCGAGGATGCTGCCCAGGGTATCCTGTCTACCTACAAAGGAAAACAGCTGGGAACCATTGGCGAATTTGGCTGCTACAGTTTTCATGAAACCAAGAATTACAGCATGGGTGAGGGTGGCGCACTGCTGATCCAGAAGGAAGACAAGATCGAAGATGCAGAGATCATCCGTGAAAAAGGAACCAACCGAAGCAGGTTCTTCCGGGGACAGATCGATAAATATACCTGGGTTAATTATGGTTCCTCTTACCTGCCAAGTGACATGAATGCGGCTTATCTGTATGCCCAGCTGGAGATGGCGGATGTGATATTCGATGATCGTATGAGAAGCTGGAATCAGTATTATGAAACATTAAAGCCTCTTGCGGAGGCCGGAAAAATAGAAGTTCCGGTGGTGCCGGAAGAATGTACCCATAATGCCCACATGTTCTATATCAAAGCAAAGGATCTGGAGGAGAGAACAGCACTGATCAGTTTCCTGAAGGAAAAGGATATTCTGTCTGTATTCCATTATATTCCGCTTCATACTGCTCCGGCGGGACAGAAATTCGGACGTTTCCACGGAGAGGATGTTTATACTACAAAAGAGAGCGAAAGACTGGCACGTCTGCCACTTTACTATGGTCTGAAACCGGAACAGGTATCTTATATCTGTGACTGTGTGAAGGAATTTTATGCGTAGAGAGAAGAAACTATATGGAATGGATAAAAGGCGAAAAGATTAAGCTACGCTTTATGACCAGGGAGGATACGGACCTGATCGTGAAGTGGCGTAACAATCCAAGAGTCAGATACAACTTTATATATCAGGACCTGTTTACTCCGGAAGGCCATTTACACTGGTTTGATACCATGATCGATACCGGGAAGGCGATTCAGTTTATCATCTGTGAGATGGATACGGAAAGACCCATCGGAAGTGTTTATTTTCGGGATATCAGCGCCCGGCATCATAAGGCAGAATATGGTATTTTTATCGGCGAAGATGATGCAGTAGGGAAAGGAATCGGATCGGAAGTCTGCAGGCTGGCCTGTGATTATGGTTTTCGTGTAGAAAACTGGCATAAGATCATATTGCGTGCTTTTGCGGAAAATCAGGCGGCTCTTCGCAGCTATGAAAAAGCAGGTTTTCAGAGGGAAGCACTTTTGAAGGATGAAGTATGTATTGACGGTGTATACCGGGATATTGTTCTGATGGGACTTTTGAACCCGCAGCACACAAAGTAACAGGAGGAAAGTCCGGCATATGAAGAAAGTAAGTTTTGTGATTCCTTGCTATAAATCCGCGTTGACGATTGAAGGAGTCATTCAGGAAATCAAAGAAACCATGGCATCTTTTCAGGAAAAATATTCCTACGAGGTGATTTTGGTAAATGATTTTCCGGAAGATGGTACCTTTGACGTGATCCGGGAAATAACAGCAGAAAATGAAAATATAATCGGTGTGAATCTGGCAAAGAATTTTGGACAGCATGCTGCACTGATGGCCGGTTTCCACTATTGCAGCGGGGATATTACGGTTTGTCTGGATGATGACGGACAAACTCCGGCCAATGAAGTAGGAAAACTCCTGGACAAGATCGAAGAGGGATATGATGTGGTTTATGCCAAGTATGAGCATAAGAAACATTCCGCTTTCCGCAATTTCGGCAGTAAGGTCAATGAGATCATGACCAGATTTATGCTGGGAAAACCCAGGGAGTTATATGTTTCCAGCTATTTCGCAGCCAGAAAGTTTGTAGTGGATGAGATGCTCCGCTATCAGAATTCTTATCCCTATGTAATCGGTCTGGTACTTCGTACCACGAAAAATGTAACCAATGTGGTTGTCAATCATAGAGAACGGGAAATCGGAACTTCCGGATATACGTTCGGTAAACTGCTTGGATTGTGGCTGAATGGATTTACCGCATTTTCCATTAAACCTCTTCGTGTTGCCACAGCCTGCGGTGGATTCTGTGCAGTGGTGGGCTTTCTATACGGAATATATACTATCATTAAGAAACTGGTCAATCCTGCAGTGCCAATGGGATGGAGTTCCACCATGGCAGCACTGGTATTTATCGGCGGCATGTTGATGCTGATGCTGGGACTGATCGGGGAATACCTGGGGCGTATTTATATCAGTCTGAATAACGCACCACAGTATGTTGTTCGTGAGGTTGTAGGACAAGAATGCAAGTCATGAAGAAACTATTACAATATACACTTTTGTTTCTCATGGGAATTCAGATTCTTATGGGAGGAGCTTATATCGTTTTGAACATCGGAAAAACGCAGCAGTTCATGGAAAGTATCCGGTTATTCGGACTGGGTGAACAGCTGGTTTCTGATGGATATACAGGAATCCTGTATTCTGCTTTGCTCTGGTTATGTCACATCCTGTCGGGTGGAGCACATGCTGTGTATGCAAATGGAATTACAACGATTCCTTTTTCTGCTTTTATTTCCGTTCTCCAGCTGGTCTGTTTTGCAGCGGCTACCTGGTATTTTCTGGGTGTCTGGATGGAAAATGGCTGGAAAAAGGCAGTCTGCACAGCCTATCTTTTGACGGTACCTTTTCTTTTGCAAATGCATCTGGCGGTCCTTCCCTGGTCCCTTGGCCTTTCGGCGGTAGAAGTGATGCTGGGTGGATTTCTGCGGCTTGTCAGGCAGGGAAATCCTGCGGACAAAGAAATCGAAGAACCTGCCAGTCGGATGGATCGGGAGAAAAATACAGAGCAGAAAAAAAATACAGCGCAGACAGATGGGAAGAAAGATATTCTATGTATGAGTCTGGGGCTTATGGCAGCAGGTCTCATCAGAGTAGATCTGTTCTGGATCTGTGGTTTGTTTCTGTTATGTGCCCTTTCCCTTCTCTTCATAAAAAAAGAAACCAGGGAATCTGTGATGGCTTCTGGAGAGAATCAGAGGGAAGAACAGGGTAAGGAGCAGAGTAAAGAACAAAGCAGGGAACAGTGCAGGCGACAGTGGAAAAAACTGTGGCTGGTGTTCTTTTTGGTGGAAATAGCGGTGTTTACTGTAAACCGTGTGACATATGTGCCACAGGAAGATCGCATACAGAACAGCTTTCAGGCTTCTATGGTGAGCAGATTTGTATGGCCGAATTTTGCTACCAATTATTATTTTTGGAGTGATGAAGTGAAAGAAGCCATCAGTCTGGAGGATGCAGTCAAGATCTGCCAGAGAGAAGATGCACTGGAAAGCTTTTTTGGACCGGTGATGGAGCAGAAATATGGCTATCAGAAAGCCAAATCCCTTTATCTGGAGATGGCATATCAGTGCTTTATGGACCGTACCAAAGAAGAAATTCTGATGTTGGCGGAAGATATAAAGGACTATATTCTGATTCCTTTTACGGTGGAACGGAATCTGTCCGGGGAAGGAACTTCCCTGACCGCATGGAACTATGGCAGGATGCAGGAACATGCCCCGTGGCTGGTAAAATATTATTATCGATACAGTCTTTTAGTGCTTCCGGTTATGCTGTTGATCAGTATTGTGGTTTCGATGGCCAGAATGAGTTGGAAAATTAATTTTAGATTTAATAAAATACAAATTAGGGTAATCCGATATTTGGTTGGATTTGGAATCTGGTACGGATTGTGGTTCGCAATGGCAAGTAATAAGCCTATTGATTACAAGCTGGTACTGCCGGTGGTGTTTATCTGGTATCTGCTGGGAATCAGTGGAGTGGTAGAGAAAAAGTAAGCTGCTGCAAATAAAAGAGCAAGAGTTGTAGCGAAAAAGTAAGTTGTTGAGAAAAGGCATGAGTGGTAGAAGAGGAAAAAGAGCATGAATTCTGATAAAACAAAGGGTATTGGTGCAAAAAGATCATATCTTCCATGGCTGGTAATGGGACTTTTGTTTCTCATGCTGGTATTTCTGAATGCATTTTATCTGGAAAACTGGCTGGATTCGGATATGGCGGCGGAAATGATGTTTTCCAGGCTTCTTGCAAAGGAAGGTCATATTTTTGCAAGTAAGAACTGGTTCTATTCTACGGAGTTCCGTTTCCTGTATACGCAGCTTGTGATGGGGCCATTGTTCCGGATTTTATCAAATTGGCATCTGATTCGATTAATAACAAATGTTATCTTTTATGCGTTGATGTTGGCATCTTATTTTTATATGTGTAAACCTCTAAGTGTGGATGAAAACAAGAAGGTTTGGTGCGGATGTGCACTTCTTCTCCCTTTTTCTGAGACCATGATGCTGCATATGCATATGGGAAACACTTATATTTCCCATGTGATCATCTGTTTTCTGATCGTTGGTATGTTTCTGAGGATTTCCGGAAACATGCAGAGTGATATGTCTGGTGACAGGAATGAAAAGGAAAGCGCAAAGAAAATCGCAAAGGAAAGCGCAAAGGAAAGCAAAATGTGGGTAGCCACTATCCTGTGTTACGTGGTGTTATCTGTTATTTGCGGCGTTTCCGGTGTACGTTACATGCTGGCCCTTCAGTGTCCGCTTTTCCTGGCTGCGGTATGGTATACCTTGCGGGAGGAGTCATTCCACCAGTTCAGACTGCATATGGACCGGAAAGATATGAAAGCTTTATGGATCGGAAAAAGCGGAGCATATATCAAAACAGCGCTGCTGGGCATGGTATGCAGTGTAATCGGGTATGGTATCAATGTTACTTATGTAAGTAAAACATATATTTTCCAAACCTATGAAAGCACCAATTTTATCGATGTTTATCAGGGAGTGCTTCTGGAACGGATTCAGGATGCATTTGGTTCGATTATGATGTTGTTTGGATATATTCCGGGAAAAAGCGTATTATCCTTGCGGGGAATTGTGACCATGATCGCCTTTGCATTGGTGGGGCTGATTATGTTTCTGGTAATAAGAACCCGGAAAACGAAAAAGCCGGAGCACCGTTTTTTGATATTCTTCCTGGCTTCCAGTTTCTTTTTAAACACTTTTGTATTTGTATTTACCAATAGTACGCTGGTCCCAAGATATTACATTACTACCCTGATTTTTGTGATCCCTGTTGCGGCGATCTATTTTACAGAAGAATCTGTTACTTTTGACAAAAGGGTAGTAGCGGTTATGCTGGCAGTCTGTCTGATTGTAGCAACCGGCAAAACGTCGCTGTCCATGATAACCGTGGACAAAAACAGGGAAAAGCGGGAGGCGGCACAGTTCCTGGTAGAACAGGGGTACGACTTCGGATATGCTACTTACTGGAACGGGAATATCATGCAGGAACTATCAGATGGAGCTCTGCAGTTGGCAAATATCAGTGATCCGGAAGAATTTGCCTTCTTTAAATGGTCTTCCGAGAGCGCATATTATGAACCGGATTATGCAAATGGAAAAGTATTTCTTCTTTTGTCGGAAGAGGAATATCAGGAATACAGGAATGCAAAGGTTCTCTCCGCCGGAGAAGAGATTTATCATCAAAACGGATTTGTTATCTTTGGATATGAGTCCAATGAGATGCTTTTGAGTGTGGCACAGGGCTGAAAATGCAGCTGGAAATAGGATAGAATGCATGGCCGGTGATGTGAGGGCCGGGTGGATATGCAGTTGATAGGATATACAGCTGACAGGATGGAGGGATTCCAATATATGAGTACGAAAAAAAGTATATTGTCTTATATCGGGATTTTGGCCGGAGTCTGCATCTGTATAGCAGCTACGATTTTTTTCTATGGAATGCATCAAAAACAAAATATAAAAAATATAGGAAAGAGTGCAGATGCAAAGGATCCTTTACAGATTCTGGTGCTGGGAGACAGCATCTGGGATCTGGTCCGGGATGATACCGGAGTGGCAGCTCTTTTGGAGAAAGAACTGGGAAATGCAGTGGTATATAATCTGGCAATTAAGGGAACACAGGCGGCTGATACCGGCGCTGAAGATACAAGCCTGATCGCAATGACGGAATATATTACCGGGAAGCGGGAATGTGCCCTTCCGGATGATGTGGAAGCAAAGAATATTCTGCCGGAGGTGCCATATGAAGAGATGGATTATGTGATTCTGGCATACGGGCTGAATGATTATTTTGCCGGCGTAAAGCAAAAAAATCCAAATGATTACTACGATGTGACAACGTATAGCGGTGCACTGTGCAGTGGAGTCATGGCGCTGCAGGAGGTGTGCCCTGATGCAGTTTTTGTTATCGTTTCACCAACCTATTGCCAGGGATATTCTTATGGACAGGTCATACACGAAAGTACATCCCATGATTTTGGGGGTGGAACGCTGATCGATTATACTGCATCAGCAAAAGCTGTTTCTGCAAGTTTTAATGCAATTTTTATCAATAGTTATGACGATATGAATATAACAATTCACAATGGTGAGAAGTATCTGATCGATGCAACCCACCTTACAGAGTATGGAAGAAAGAAGTATGCAGAGAATGTGGCGAACTATATTGCAGAACATGAAAGACAAAGATAGAATAGTCTTTTTATGGAACAAAAGAAAATTTCATATTCTCACCCTGGTTATCATTGCTTTGCTGGGTGTTTTTTATATTTCCGGGAAAGAAGGATATCATATGGATGAACTGCTTTCCTTTGAACTTGCCAATGCTGAGTTTACCCCTTGGATCGTGACGACCCAGCCGGAGGGGCGTTTGGAAAAATTTGTCCAGAATGAAATTTATGGAGATTCTTTCGGAGAGACTTTTGGAAATGTAATCGCAACGGTAAAGGATGTGCTGAAAAATAAGGGCGAAAGCAAGCTTTTATCCTACAAAGCGGATGTTTATAAAGAACCGGTATGGATCAGTGCCAAGCAGTTTCAGGCCTATGAAACGACAGACAGCAGGGATAATTTCAACTATTTATCGGTTTATTTTAATGTGAAAGACGACAATCATCCGCCTCTTCATTTTATGGCGCTTCATACAGTGAGCTCTATTTTTACCAATCAGATTGCTCCCTGGATGGGATGTGTGATCAATCTGATTCTGGTTCTGGGTATTTGTATCTTTTTGATGAAAATCTGTGAGGAGATACTGGAAAAACCGGAGCTGGCGATTCCTGTCTGCCTGTTGTATGGATGCAGTATGGCCGGAATCTCTACGCTGTTGCTGATTCGGATGTATGCCATGCTCACGTTCTGGTGCGTGGCTGTGCTTTATATTCATTTGAAAAAAATGAAGACGGACGAGTGGGACAAACAGAATAAAGGTCTGATCCTTGTGACACTGCTTGGATTCTGGACCCAGTATTATTTCGTGATTTTTATGATTTTTCTGGCGGGAACTACGATTGTTCTGCTTCTCAGGGAAAAGGATAAAAAACATGCGTTATCTTATGCAAAGAGCATGAGTATCGCAGCTGTTGTGGGCCTTTTGGTGTATCCGTTCTCTATTGATCATGTACTTCACAGCGGTCGTGGTGTGGAATCGGTGCAGAATCTGGGAAGCGGATTTTCGGGAATGGGAGAACGTTTTTCACAGTTTTTGGGCATTATTGCATTTGAGAATCTGGGTGGAATCCTGGGGACATGCCTTATCCTGCTGGCAATTGTGGTATTGGTTGTGTTGTTGGTGCGTGAAAGACGAGAGACTCGATTGGCCAAAAGTCATGATGACAGCTGTAGCATTTTCGAATTGTCGGATGAGATCAATAAAATAAATCAGGATTTAATAAATAAGAAATCTCGCAAGTTCAAATATATGATTGGTATTCCCTGTGCAGGATATTTTTTGGTGGTGGTTAAAATAGCTCCCTATTATGAAGACCGGTACATGATGCCGATTTTCCCTATCCTGGCACTCATTATTATGATGGTTGTAAAAGCAGTAGCGGATGGTATCTTTTCGGAACTTCTGGCCAAAAGAAATGTGCGCAAAGAGCAGCACTTTTCCAATATGATCTGTCTGGCTGTGGTGCTGATCGCTGTGCTTCCAAACCTGTTTTTTAAGACACCGGATTATCAATATAAAGGATATGCAGAGCAGATTCGGATTTCGGAGACCAATCAGGAGCTGCCATGCCTGTGCGTTTACGATGGTGTGGGATATTATCAGAATCTGATTGAATTTATGAATTATCAGAACACGCTGATGGTGACAGAGGGGGAACTTTTCTCCAGAAGCGAGGATGATGTTCTAAGAACCAATGATAAAATCGTTGTGCTTTTGAAAAACCGAATTGATGAAGTGGCGGTGGGAAGTTATTTGAAGGAACATTATGGACTGGAAAAAACAGGGACCCTTTTGGAACGAGGTGTGCATGGAGACCGAGTTTATTTATATGAGAAATAAATTCACTCCTTTGTATAATGTGATTTTGAATGAATTTGCATATTCGAACAGCAAAATTCATTCCTGGATTCATATGGTACGAAAGAAGGTAAATTTATATCACATGGGAAGAGAAGGCAGGAGAATGGAATGCTAGGTAAACTGATCGGTATGTTTATATGGCTTGTTCTGGTTCCGCTGGGAATGGGACTGGCTGTATATTCCATCGGAAAACAGAAAGAGATACAACTTCATAAAAAACTGATGGCAGGCTTCTGTTCCGGTTATGTTTTGATGTGGGCAGTTTTCCAGCTGGTGGCTGTGCCGTTTATCTTAAAACAGGGCAAACTTCGGGATGTGGAACTCTGGTTTGAGATGATTGCACTTTCTGTGGCAATCATGGGCTATTTGTTTACATTCCTGCAGGTGAGACAGGGCATGAAAAATTTGAACCCTGGTAATTGGGGAAAGCGGCTTACAGACTATATAAAAAGCGAAAAAATTTCCCTTATAATCTGGGCCATTTTTGCTTTGACACTGCTGCTTCAATTGTATATGTCTTTCCGTCTGGCCTATGCTGATGGGGATGATGCCTATTATATTTCGATTTCAACGGCGGCTAATCTGGGTGGCAGTATGTATCAGCTGGATCCTTACACAGGGGCGCCTACTACGCTGGACATCCGTCATGGGCTGGCGCCTTTTCCTATTTGGGTTTCCTTTATTGCATTAAAGGCCGGTGTGAATGCAGCGGTGGCGGCTCACAGTTTTATTCCGCTGGTGCTGATTCCACTCACTTATGTGATTTATCTGGAAATCGGAAAGTGTCTGGTGGACAAAAAGTATCTGCCGGTTTTTATGGTGTTCATTTCGCTTTTGCAGATCTTTGGAAATTACTCCATTTATCCGGCTTCTACTTTTTTACTGACCCGTACCAGACAGGGGAAAGCAGCGCTGGGTAATGTGATTCTTCCGTTTTTGATCTTACTTTTGCTGAAGATTGCGAAGAAACAGGGAAAAGCAGAACGCATGGATATTTTATGGCTTTTTACCACGGTTCTGGCAGGATGCCTTTGCAGTACCATGTCTGGTTTCCTGAGCAGTATGCTGATCATGCTGGCAGCATTTTTGCTGGCTATTTTTTATAAAAAGCCCAGGATAATACCGGAATGTCTGCTGGGATGTACTCCGGGAATTCTGTATGCGGTGCTGTATATTTTCCTGAAATAATATCTTGGGGGAATATTGTTCTCTAAGCTTTTGAAAGCGTTGAAAAATTCAAGAAAAGTATTTTGGAATTTTGGAAATAGATTTTTGGAAACGAATTGATAAAGAAAGGTATCAGGATGTGGTCTGAGATAGTTGCTTTGTGCATGGATTACAGCGGAAACGGACTGGCAGTAGGGCTGTTTTTCGTTTCTTTTGTATATCTGATGATAGCAGAAAAAGAAAAATCCAAAAGAATCATATTGTTATATACCACTTTGGCTACCATTCTGCTCTTTTTGTGCCCGATTTTTGCCAAGGTGATTTACAGCTTAATGGATGATGAGATTTATTATCGCATTCTCTGGCTGATCCCTATGAGCGTGGTCATTGCATATGCCGGAATACATGTGATAAGCCGGCTGCCGAAAAACTGGATGAAGGTATCCGGGGCAGTGCTCGGCTGCGTGGTCATCATAATAACGGGAGATTATGTGTATGACAATCCGTTTTTCAGCGCTGCAAATAATCGTTTTCATGTGCCTCAGACGGTAGCGGATGTATGTGATGAAATGATTATTGAAGGACGCGAAGTAAGGGCAGTAGTGCCATCGGAGATGCTGGCTTATGTACGCCAATATACAGCCAATGTGTGTATGCCTTATGGCCGGGACCTGATGGTGGAAGTCTGGATCACGGATAATCCGTTATATGATGCGATGCTGGAAAGACCGGTGGATTGTGAGAAAATTGCTGCGCTGGCGGTAGAGCAGTCCTGCCATTATATCGTGCTTCATGAGTCCACGGAACAGGCAGGAAATTTTGAAGAAAATGGCTTTCATTTGAAAAATACGGTGGATGGATACCGGATATATCTGTGGGATGGAGCAGATTTTTGAGCAGGTTTTGAGCAGATTTTGAATAGATTTTTCGGCAGATTTTTTAGCAAATTTTGAGAAAGCGATGAAGATGTGAGAATCGGGTATGGGATTGTAAAGCATGACAAGTATATGAATGGAAGGTATGGAAGTATGGGCATGGATTGCATAAGGTTACTGCCTTTATAAAGAAAAGTATTTTCAGGCGGTAAGGCGCGGCACTGCTTGTAAAATCATTACTGCTTAGACCAAGGAATTTGTTGCTACAAGCAGTAAATTCATGCGTTCTTCATAAAAACTTCATGTATTTCATCAAAAACGCCAAATTTTTTACCACTTGCTACTTGTTCTATAACATACAAGCAGTAATCACTATTTACACCTCATAAAAGAAGCTACTGCTAATTCCATATCGAATAGGAAATTACTGCTTGAAGGATAAAGAAAACCAAGCAGATAGTAACAGCATGAATGTCAAAGAATCAAAGCAGGCAAAAATAGCATGAAAAACAGAAAATGAAACAGAAAATGAAACAGAAAATAAAGAAGGCAGTAACTGACTTGTATGCCGAGAGGCAAAAGCAAGCGGTTACTGCCTTCTTTGTATCATAAAGTATCAAAAATGAATTTTATTAAGGAATCATTGCTCAGAGAATCATTGCTCAGGGAACTATGATTCAGGGAACTATGATTCAGGGAACTATGATTCAGGGAACTTATACTCATTGAATCGGTTCAGCGCATAGATGAACCGGTCTGCAAGCAGCTCCAGTCCTTCTTCGTTGACGTGGTCTGCACCTTCCAGATATCTGTCTGCAATTTCCCCATAAATACTGCCATAGAAATTGTCTACGAATGTGACATTATTCAGGTAGCAGGTATCCTGTTCATGAATGACATAAACATAGAGTTGCCATGGAAGAACATCCTCATCATAACTGGAGCGGTATTCTCCATTTTCATCCTCCACATAAATAAAAGTGGGAGAAAGAACGATGATCCGAACATTGGGATGTGCTTCTTTTACCAGGAGCAATCCTGCTTCCAGTGCACCTGCATAGGTATTTACATCCGAACTGTTATCGTCGTTATATGGCAGGTGCTGTTCCAGATAATCATGGTAATCATAATATACACAAAGAACATCCAGTTCATCATAGTCGATAGACTCCAGTGTTTCCAGAGCATACGCAGCATCCTCCGGCAGATCTGTTCCTTCATTTTGCTTATAATCGCGTCTGACCCAATCGGTAAGCTTGTGGTTTCCTACGGAGAAAACAGTACATAAGTTGTAGAAGCTAAGACCGTCATAAGGGAAAGAACCTTTATAGGTTTCATTTTTCATGGCCATATAGCTGCCATCAATGGCACAATTGTAAATGGTTGCACCGGTCTTTCTCTGGATGATATTGGCAAGGTTGGTTTCGGAATCCTTGTCTTCAGCCAGCTGGCCATTACCCAGGAAAAGAATATTTAAATCGTCATCCACGTTGGAAGCATTGGGATCAGAGGAATCCAGAGGGACGATATTGTCCATGGACTCTGTGTTAAATGCCTCATCATCCGCATCCGGAGTGGTATCTTTTTCACCGATATTCCAAATGATCAGCTTGACAATAACAATTAGCAGAATCAGACCAATCATTCCAAGAAAAATATAGTGTAAGCTAAATTGGAAGGAACCTTTCTCCGGTTCTTCTTCCTCAGGTGCCGGCCTGCTGATTTTCTTTTTATGCGGTTTTTCATCAGAATCTAAATCGATCCAATCAATACTATCTTTATCTTTTTTCATAATTTTTGCCCTCGTATAGCTTTATTGTACTCATTTAACGTCTATATCATACCTTTTTCACTAAAATAAGTCCACAAAAAAGAAAAAACGAGCAGATAAAAATCTGCCCGCCTGCTGTTGCTCCGTATCAGCTTGATATAACAGCATATTATATTAGCATATTATATCAGCATGCTATATCAGCTTGTTATATCAGCTGTTTTGCATCAACTGCCTTACATAAGCGTAAACGCCACGCCATTTATATTAGATTCATCGTCAAACGAATAAACTTGTTCGGAATTTTGTGATTTGAGATTTTTATACCACTTGCTGTATTTGTACAAGCGATAAGTGGTACTTAGCTTTTCTAGTTGAGCATCATCTGACAACCTTGAGTCAAATATGCGTCGCTCTTCCCGGCTCATTAGTATGTAATCCATATAAGAGATCTGCAATTCCGTAAGAGGTGTTCCACACCTTGGACAAGTAAGTTTATGACCGTTTAACATATGAACCCTTTGGCAACGTTTACAATAATGCATGTACATCATAGGAATTCCCCTTTCCATAAAAATTTAATGCATTGTTGTATGTGTCATATTTACTTTATTTATGACAGTCTATTTCAGCAAAGTCAATAATTCTGCTTGATTTCAGGGGATTAATCCATCGACAAAATCTGTGTTTTGCAGTTTCACAGGGGGGACGGAAAATGGTTTGAGCCATTCTGTCTGGAAATTATTTCAAATCCTGCAATATGGAAACTTTTTCATGCTTTGCAGCATCCTTGAATTGTATACAGAAAAATGGTACAATGTTACAGATATTAATTATAGAAAAAAGGAAGCAAGTTTCATGAGTTTATTGGGAAAGAAGAAAAAGACAAAATATGCCCGGAATCAGAAATCATATCGGGGAGATTCCGGCAGAAAGAGTCGGAAAATAAAAGAGGAACTGTACGACGAGTACTATGAGGATGAAGAGTATTACGGGGATGACGAATACTACGAAGAGGATGAGTACTACGAAGAAGATGAAGCCTATGAGGATGACGAAGCTTACGAAGAAGATGAAGCCTATGAGGATGATGAGGCTTACGAAGAAGACGAAGTTTACGACGATGTAGATGTAGAAGAGTATTACGAAGAGGATGAAATCCGGGATTACAGTGATGATCCGGGGACGGATTATGCCGGAGAATATGACGGAGACTCTTACGAAGACGACGACTACGAAGAAGAATTTGAATATGGCGATGACTACGATGATGATGACTACGACGAGAGTGTGTATGCGGCAAGACGTGCGGTCATGAGAAAACGAAGGAAAAGACCGGGACTTGCGGGCGTGGTGGACAAGATCATCGAAATGCCGACAGTGGATAAGATCATTGCGCTGACTGGTGTGGCTGTTCTTTTCGTGGCAGTGATCACCGGTGTGGTTTTCAGCATGGTAAAGCAGGAAAACAGTGCTGTCGCTTCATTTGCTGAGGTAGGAAGCCAGCTGGATGGCGTGCAAATAATCGGTGAAAACGGTCTGTATGCGGTGGCAGATGCACAGGCAAACAAAATTCTCGTATCGGAAGAATTGACGGAAGAAGCACAGCAGACGGTGGAGTCAAAGGGTGCCAGTGTTACCATGAAGATGACTTCCATTGTGAAGGATCTGAAGATAAAATTTGTCAACTCTGAGACGGACAAGCTGATCGCAAATGTACCGTTTTCTGTAGAAGTTACAACCCCGGACAAGAAGACAGAAACCTGGACAGATGATGATAAAGACGGTGTGATCTACAAAGAAGACATTGCAGCAGGTGGCTATAAGGTCAAAATGCTTCCGCTTGATGGGGAAGAGTATAAGGATTATATCATTGCCAGTGCAGAGCAGTCTGCCGATGTAAAAGCAACCATCGCTTATCAAAAAGTAGATGTTGTGGAAGAAATCAAAACAGAAGCAGAAGTAAATGCAGCAATCGAAGATACAGCAATCGTGGAAACCGTGGAAGAATCCAAGCTGACAGATACCGTGCCATTTTACAAATCCAGCACTACTGCCGGTGAAGTATCCTATAAAGCTATCAGCAAGAGTGATATCAAGGATCCGGGTGCTTCGGCAAAACTGAAGGTGTCGGATCTGGCTTTGGCAGCAGAGTTTGAAAGTTTAAGTAATATAACGGTAAAAGTGGGGGAATCTAAGAGTCTTCCGGATAAAGTTAATTATACCTATGATGATGGGACAGATAGCGGCGCCGGTGGTTCCGGAAGTGGAAGCGGTTCTGGAGGAAGCAGCTCTGGTGGAAGCGGAGATAGTGGAAGCGACTCCGGCGGAAGTGGCTCCGGCGGAAGCGATGATAGCGGAAGCAGCTCCGGCGGAAGTGGCTCTGGTGGAAGCGATGATGGAGGAAGCAGCTCTGGCGGAAGCAGTTCTGGTGACTCCGGAGATGGCGGAAGCAGCTCCGGTGGATCGGGTGCACAGCAGTTAGTTGAAAAGACAGATCGACTTGATATTAGCAAATGGACATCTTCCAATTATAGTGTAGCGAAAGTGGAAGGCTTTAATGTGATTGGTGTGGCAGAAGGTAGTGCTACATTAACAGGAACCACATCGAACGGCGATGTAAAGATTACTGTTACCGTAGAAAAAGCACCGGTGACGCCGACCCTTACGATTGAACCCACCACAAAGACTATTGCAAAGGGTGAAAAAGTAACATTAACAGCCACAACGAATCAAACAATCACTGGCTGGACATCTTCTGATGCAAACTCGGTAAAAGTCACTCCGAAGGATAATAATTCAGCGGCTACAACAGCCACAATTGAAGGGCTTAAAGCTACTTCCAGCCCGGTTGAGATCACAGTTACCGCGGGCAGTCTGAAAGCAGTCTGCAAAGTAACAGTAACAGACGATGCTTCCCTTACTCTGGATGCGGACAAGCTGACGGTTGCGGTAGGTAAGACCGGAACGATCAAAGCCACAGTGAAGCCAACAAATGCAACCATTACAGCAAAATCATCGGATGAGAAGATTGCAACCGTAAAAGTATCGGACAAGACAGTTACGGTAACCGGTGTGAAAGTAGGTACAGCAAAGATTACAGTAACAGGAAGCAATGGTAAAGAGGCAACCTGTACGGTAACCGTTGGCAACAGTGCTGAGCTGGATACCACATCGCTGCTGAAAGATAAAAACGGAAATCAGGTATACGTAAAAGAAAACGGTAACTATAGAAAAGCAGTATACGCAGATTATTATAAGTTCAGTGAGTTCTTTTTACAGACAACGGAAACACTGTATACCGGATGGCAGACAATAAATGGTAAAACCTATTATTACCTGGATAATCATAAATATGTAACAGGTGAGCAGGTCATCCAGGGTGCAAAATATGTGTTTGCAAGTGATGGAACACTGCAGACCAGCTCCGGTAACTTTGGTATTGATGTATCGAAATGGAATGGAAATATTAATTGGAATGCAGTAAAATCGGCTGGTGTATCCTACGCCATCATCCGATGCGGATATCGTGGTTCTACCACAGGCGCACTGATCACAGACCCAACCTTTGCTGCAAATATTTCCGGAGCCAATGCAGCAGGCATTAAGACCGGTGTTTACTTCTTTACCCAGGCGGTAAATGAGAAAGAAGCGGTAGAAGAGGCTTCCATGGTACTTTCTCTGGTGAAGAAGTACAAGATTTCCTATCCGATTTTCCTGGATGTGGAAAGCAGTGGCGGACGTGCAGACGGTCTGGACAAAGGAACCAGAACTGCAGTCATTAAAGCGTTCTGTGCAACCATTCAGAACTCAGGGTATACTGCAGGTGTTTATGCAAATAAGACATGGCTGAATTCCAAGATGGATGCCGGAAGTCTCAGTTCCTATAAGATCTGGCTGGCTCAGTATGCAGCAGCCCCGACTTATACCGGAAGATATAATTTATGGCAGTACAGCTCAAAGGGATCCATTCCGGGAATCAACGGAAATGTGGATCTGAACCTGAGTTATCTGGGATATTGATGAAAAAGTTATAAAGGAGAACAAATTTATGAGAACATACTTGGTTACAGGTGGTGCGGGATTTATCGGATCCAATTACATTCACTATATGTTCAAAAAATATGACAATGAGATCCGTATCATTAATGTGGACGCACTGACATATGCCGGAAATCTGGAAAATCTGCGGGATGTGGAAAACAGAGAGAACTATACCTTTGTAAAGGCGAATATTTGCGATAAAGAGGCAATTGCAAAAATCTTTGCTGAGAATGATATCGACAGAGTGGTTCATTTTGCGGCAGAAAGCCATGTAGACAGAAGTATCAAGGAGCCGGAAGTATTTGTACAGACCAACGTACTGGGGACTGCTGTTATGCTGAACTGTGCAAAAGCAGCCTGGGAACTGCCGGACGGAAGCTTTAAGGAAGGCAAAAAGTTCCTTCATGTTTCCACAGATGAAGTATATGGTTCTCTGGAAGAAGACGGTGGATATTTCTATGAAACCACACCCTATGCACCCCATAGTCCTTATTCTGCAAGTAAGGCAAGTTCGGACATGCTGGTAAAAGCTTATATGGATACCTACAAATTCCCGGCAAACATCACCAACTGCTCCAATAACTACGGACCTTATCAGTTCCCTGAAAAACTGATTCCGCTGATCATCAACAATGCGCTTCAGGGTAAGAAACTTCCGGTATACGGAGATGGCAAAAATGTGCGTGACTGGCTTTATGTGGAAGACCATGCCAAGGCAATTGATATGGTTCAGGAAAAAGGAAGACTTTTTGAAACCTATAATATCGGCGGCCACAATGAGAAGCAGAATATCGAAATCATCCATATCATCATTGAAACTTTACAGGAAATGCTGCCGGATGATGATCCGAGAAAAGCATTGGTAAGCAAGGACCTGATCACTTATGTTCAGGACCGAAAAGGTCACGACAGACGCTATGCTATTGCACCGGACAAGATTAAAGCCGAAGTGGGCTGGGAGCCGGAAACCATGTTTAAAGAAGGTATTAAGCTGACCATCAAATGGTTCTTCGAGCACGAAGACTGGATGAAGAATGTGACAAGCGGCGATTACCAGAAATATTATGAAGATATGTATAAAGATAAATAAGATCCAGAAATGGGGACGGAGGCTTCCGTTCCCGTTTGTGGTGTAAATGAGAGGCTTTTTTTCAGATAGAAAAAGCCATCGATATCTGTTTTTAGGTATGCAGAGAGTACTGTGGAAGGCAGTTACTGCGGAATGTGAAAGGCAGTTACTGCGGAATGCGAAAGGCAGTTGCTGCAGGATGCGAAAGGAGAAAACATGAAAGGGATTATTTTAGCAGGTGGTTCCGGAACAAGATTGTATCCGCTGACCAAAGCAATTTCAAAACAGATTATGCCGGTATATGATAAACCGATGATTTATTACCCGTTATCTACCCTGATGCTGGCTGGTATCAGAGATATTCTGATCATTTCCACACCGAGAGATCTGCCGGTATTTGAAGATTTGTTCGGAACCGGAGAACAGCTGGGCCTTCATTTTGAATATGCGATTCAGGAACAGCCCAGAGGTCTGGCAGATGCTTTTATCATTGGCGAGGAATTCATTGGCAAAGACAGTGTGGCGCTGGTACTTGGCGATAATATTTTCTATGGGCAGAGTTTTTCCAAGCTTTTAAGAGAAGTGGCATCCAGAGAAAAGGGCGCTACAATCTTTGGTTATTATGTAAGAGACCCAAGAGAATATGGGGTAGTAGAGTTTGATGAAAACGGAATGGCTATTTCCATTGAAGAAAAGCCGGAACATCCGAAGAGCAATTATGCGGTACCGGGGCTGTATTTCTACGACAATGATGTGGTTGAAATCGCAAAGAATGTAAAACCTTCCGCAAGAGGTGAAATTGAGATCACCAGTATCAACAATGAATACTTAAGACGGGGAACCCTGCATGTAGAGACCATGGGACGTGGTTTTGCATGGCTGGATACCGGAAATCATGATTCTCTGCTGGATGCAGCGGATTTTGTAGCGGCTTTCCAGAAAAGACAGGGACTGTATGTATCCTGTATTGAAGAGATCGCTTATAAACGTGGTTTTATCACAAAAGAACAGCTTTTGGCGCTGGCTGAACCTCTGATGAAAACCAATTATGGAAAATATCTGGTAGAGGTAGCCAACGGATTATAGACGACAAAAAGGAAAGCTGACAAAGGATAAGGCATGAAAAGTACCGAACCTGAGGTGGACAGATGAGTAAAAAGAAAAGAAGAAAAACAATATTTCTGACCACTTTACTGGTCTTTATGGTGTTATCTACGACGCTGCTTTTAAACTGGGAACAGATCCAGAAGAAAGTAAGTGGCAGTGGGGGCCGGACCATGTCGGAAAGCCAGAGCGGCCCCATATCTTCTCTTGAAGAGCAGGAGGAAAATGCCCGGATCGATGTAAGCGAATATGCCATGAAGTATAACCCGGAAGGCTTTGCAGGAGCAGATCCTGAAAAACAGGTAGGAACAGATTTGTCTGCTTTTGAGAAAGATTTGACCTTTTTCAACCGGGAACTTTCCAAATATGAACAGGCACTGCTGGACGCCCAGAGTAATAACCTGTATTTTATTATCACTTCGGTAGAGAGGGATATGAGAATTCAGGTGCAGGACAGCAATGGGGTTATCGTAACAGGGGTTCCTTTTACGATTCATGTTGGAGAAGCAGGCAGTTACAGAGACCAGGACAAGGATGGAATCCTTTATGTGAGTAATCTGATCGCAGGGGATTATGAAGTCACCATGGACGAGGTGGAAGGATACAAAGTTCCTTCCCCAACGATCATTCGGGTAAAGGATAAAGTGGAGTACCTGCCCATTGAGGATATTGCGCTCCTCATCAAGACAGAGGAAGATATCATTGCGGAGCAGGAAGACACCGGGGAAAAGGATGCCCTGGATGACGCAGATGCAACGGAAATAAAAGATATTCAGGAGCTTGGAGAAGCCGGGCAGATGGGAATCGATGTTTCCAAATATAACGGAGACATTGACTGGGACAAAGTGCGTAATGCAGGCATTCGATATGCCATCATTCGTGCCGGATACCGTGGTTCGTCCACAGGAGCTTTGGTCGAGGATCCTTATTTCAGAAAGAATATAGAAGGCGCGCTGGCCTCAGGCCTGAAGGTGGGAGTGTATTTCTTTACCCAGGCAGTCAATGAAGTGGAAGCGGTGGAAGAAGCCAGTATGGTACTTTCCCTGTGCGAAGGATACCGGATCGAATATCCCATCTTTATTGATTCGGAAGGCGCAGGCGGCAATGGCCGGGCAGACGGACTGGACATATCTACCAGAACGGAGGTATGCCGGGCGTTCTGCGAGACGATTGAAGGAGCCGGATACAGCAGTGGCGTATATGCCAGCAGAAACTGGCTGAATAAGAATTTATCTCTGGCCCAGCTGGAAAATTATATGACCTGGCTGGCGGAATACAGGGAAACACCACAATATGGTGGGCGATATCAATTTTGGCAGTACACATCTTCCGGCAGTGTGGATGGTATAAACGGAAGAGTGGATCTGGATATCAGCTATTTGGCATACTAAGTAAGGAGCATAGGAATTCATGGGTAAAATTACAGTAGAAACATGTGAAATTGAAGGACTTAAAATTATTACTCCCAGCGTATTTGGGGATTCCAGGGGATATTTTATGGAAACCTACAATTATAACGATTATAAAGAAGCAGGGATTGATCAGGTTTTTGTTCAGGATAACCAGTCCGCATCCAAAAAAGGCGTACTCCGGGGGCTTCATTTCCAGATTGATTTCCCCCAGGATAAACTGGTAAGGGTCATCAAAGGAGAAGTCTTTGATGTGGCAGTAGATTTGAGGAAAGGGTCTGCTACTTATGGAAAATGGCATGGGGAGATCTTATCTGAGGAAAATAAAAAGCAGTTCTTTATTCCGAAAAATTTTGCGCATGGTTTTCTGGTGCTTTCCGATTATGCAGAATTCTGTTATAAATGTACTGACTTTTATCATCCAGGAGATGAAGGCGGACTTTTCTATGGAGATCCTGAAATCGGTGTAAAATGGCCGATCCCGGAGGGCATGGAACTGATCATGTCGGAGAAGGATACAAAGTGGGGCGGCCTTACAGAGTTTACAAAGAAGTATAGAGCGTAGGAAGGAACAGGCATGTTCAAGTGGAATAAAATCTCGAAGCGGACAGGAATTACCGTGTTCTGTGTGGCAGCATTTATCATGGCACTGATCATTGTGCTTCACCACAATCCGTGGGCTGATCCACAGGAAGAGCTGGTGAAAAAGATTATCGCATGTGCAATTATCATCATTTCCTGTGTGGTTTTCATTTTATTATATGATAAGGTTACCGTGCTTCCGGTGGAATTATATGAAAACAGAAGACTGATCTGGAAACTGGCAAAGAATGATTTTAAGAAAAGATTTGCCGGTTCTTATCTGGGCTTTATCTGGGCCATGGTGCAGCCGGTGGTGACGGTTGCCATGTACTGGTTTGTGTTTGACAACTTTTTCGGTCAAAAAGCGCAGCTTTTATCCGGGGGCATACAGATGCCTTATGTACTTTATTTAACAGCCGGTCTGGTACCCTGGTTCTATTTTTCCGAAGCACTGAACAATGGAACCACAGCCCTTCTGGAATACAATTATCTGGTAAAAAAAGTGGTCTTTAAGATCAGTATTTTACCGATCATTAAGATTATAGCAGCTACGTTTATCCATGTTTTCTTTGTGATTGTTTTGCTGGTGGTTGCGATTCTGTATGGATGTTATCCGACGATTTATACGATCCAGGTGGTTTATTACAGCTTTTGCCTGTTCGTATTTGTTCTTGGATTGTCCTATACCACCTGTGCAGTTGTGATCTTTTTCCGGGACCTGACCCAGATCATCAATATTCTTCTTCAGGTGGGAATGTGGGCAACTCCGATTTTGTGGAATATCAACATGATAGCGGACAAACCACTTTTGACAAGCATTATCAAACTGAATCCGTTAGTTTATATTGTAAACGGTTATCGAAGTGCAATCTGCGAAAGGGAATGGTTCTTTGCTGATTTCTATTCTACCATGTATTTCTGGATCTTTACGGTGGTAGTTTTTGGCATCGGAGCATTGATCTTCAAACGACTTAAAATACATTTCGCAGATGTGATGTAACATATCCGAAATGGCATTTGACGGATGCGATACGGAATAATGGAAAATGCAGCGTGAAGCGATGAGGGAGACCTGCTTTGGATAATAAGAATGTGGCGATTTCTGTAAAAGGAGTCGAAAAAATCTATAAACTGTATAACAAACCTTCTGACCGGGTAAAAGAAGCACTGGGCCTTACAAGGAAAAAGAAGCATACCGATCATTATGCACTGAAGGGCGTGGATTTTGACATCCGCCAGGGCGAATGTGTGGGGATCATCGGAACCAATGGATCCGGCAAATCAACGATTCTGAAGATCATTACCGGTGTGCTGCATCCAAGTAAGGGCGAAGTTACGGTAAATGGACGTATTTCCGCACTGCTGGAGCTGGGTGCCGGATTTAACATGGAGTACAACGGAATCGAAAATATCTATTTAAATGGGACCATGATCGGCTTTTCGGAGAAAGAAATTGATGAAAAACTGCAGGATATTCTGGATTTTGCAGATATCGGGGAATATGTTTATCAGCCGGTAAACACCTATTCCAGTGGTATGTTTGTGCGACTGGCCTTTGCCGTGGCCATTCATATTGACCCG
>CAMFGH010000001.1 GCA_945949875.1 uncultured bacterium | reverse complement strand
CCAGTGAATTTGTAGAATCCGTATCCAATATCATGGAACAGGTAGATACGATCAGTGCTGCTTCCACCGATAATGAACAGGGTGTTGAAGAACTCATCCATAAGAATGATGAGACCGTATCTCATGTAGATCAGGTTGTTACTTCTGCAAGAGAGAATAAGGAGAATGCAGAGAAACTGAGCGAGATCATCAATCGCTTTACAAACATTAGAGAATAATATAAAACTTAAATCTAAAAATCGATCTGAAAAGTAATAAAAAGCAATTAAATAAGCGATTTGAAAGCAATTAAAAGCTGCCGCTTCACGAGTAATGATTTGTGAGGCGGCAGCCTTTTATGTGCATTTTAAATTAATATTTTAGTATCTGTATCTATTTATTTAGTAGAAATCTCGCTGAAGGTATCCAGGATTTCTTTTTCCGGTGCCGGTGTAAGTAAGCTTACAACCACATTCACGATAATAGCGATGATGAAAGCCGGAAGTAATTCATAGATTGCGAACGCACCACCAAGTTTTGCAATACCATATTTCCAGATGAATACCATGGCACCACCGGAAATCATGCCTGCAAGAGCACCCCACTTATTGGAGCGTTTCCAGAACAGAGCAAGAAGAATGATAGGACCAAATGCAGCACCAAAGCCTGCCCATGCAAAGGATACAATCTGAAATACAGAGCTGTTCGGATCTCTTGCAATAAAGATAGCAATGAGAGCAATCACAACAACGGTTCCGCGGGCAATTGCCATAGCAGTTTTTTCACTTAATTTGATACCAAAGAAATCCTGAAGGATATTCTGTGAAATACCGGAAGCTGCTGTAAGAAGCTGTGAATCCGCTGTAGACATGGTGGCTGCCATGATACCGGCCATGATCACACCGGCAATCAGTGCAGGAACAACACCATAGGTACTAAGCAGTCTTGCAATTTCGATGATAACTGTTTCAGCATCTTCTAAAGCAGGAATATTACCGGCCTGGGATACACTGTAACCAACAATACCGATTAAGATGGCAACGGCCATGGAGATGACTACCCATACCGTAGCGACTCTACGGGAAAGTTTTAATTTTTTCTCATCTTCGATTGCCATAAATCTCAGAAGAATGTGAGGCATACCGAAGTAACCAAGTCCCCATGCCATGGTGGAGCAGATTGTTAAAAAGCCATAGGAAGAAGCAGTTCCGGAAGCGGCATTATGGGTAGCGGTCAGACTTAAATATCCCGGAAGAGCTTTTGCATTTTCCAGAACAGCAGCAGCACCGCCGGCCTGGCTGGTACCAAAGATAATAACCACGAAAAGAGCAATCGTCATAACGATACTCTGAATCAGGTCTGTTGTGCTGGCAGCAAGAAATCCACCAAAGGCACAGTAGGTAACAATAATGGCAGCGGATACTATCATGGCAGCCATATAGTCCATGCCAAATAAGGTACTGAATAATTTACCACAGGCTGAGAAGCCGGATGCAGTATATGGAATGAAGAATACAATGATAACAATAGCGGCTAAAGTAGTCAGAATATTTTTCTTATCTCCATATCTTTTTGCAAAGAAATCCGGAATGGTAATAGCACCGATTTTCTGAGAATAGAGACGAATTCTTTTGGATACAAATAACCAGTTCAGATAGGTACCGATGGCCAGACCAATTGCGGTCCATGCAGCATCACAAATACCTGTCAGATAAGCAACGCCCGGCAGACCAAGTAGCAGCCAGCTACTCATATCAGAAGCTTCTGCACTCATGGCAGTAACCAAGGGTCCAAGTTTACGACCACCTAAATAGAAATCATCTGTGTTATTGTTCTTTTTTGAGAATGAGATACCGATCAGCAGCATCAGACAAAGATAAAGAACAATTGCAATAATAATACAACTTTGACTTAACATAATGTAATTTTTCCTCCCTGCCCGTTTTAGGGGCGTTTTATCTAGAAGTTAAAAAGAATTTTAACCTTGATTCATCAGTTTAGCACATAGAAGTGTGGACGAGAATATGAACTAAAGTATAGAATAGAGTCTATACGATTTTTATATGAAAGTAAAAATTTCAGGATAATTAAAGGAAAATGATATGGAATGAAATAAGAACAAAAGAAAAAACAAATTTCTGAAATCGACATTTTCATATAAAGTATGGTAGAATAGTTGGTAATAGAGAAGGATTAATGGTACGGTATATGTTTTTATTGTACTTGATGGAGATGGAGGGATAAGAGATGAAAAAAATATCGTATAAGTTTAGTCTTGTTATTATAGTTTTAGTAGTTATTTCCTTTGGTTCTTTATTTATATTAAAAAACAGTATCAGTATGATTTCGAATGAAAGCAAAACGCTGATCAATGTTGAAGTAAAGGGAAATAACACATTACATCAGATCAATGAAACCTATCTGGAAATATATCGGTTAATGTATGATCATGTAGGAACCCAGTTAACCTCTACCATGGATAAGTATGCTGAGCAGATAAAGGCAGATGAAGAAAGTCTCACTTCGATGATTTCGGAATACAAAGAATCCATAACAGACGAAAATGAAATGGCGGATTTTTCCAAGTTGGAATCCGACATAAACAAATTTTGCGAAGTGGTCGACCAGGTTATTGAAGTCAGCGCAACCGGTGATAAAGAGACTGCCAATATTTATATTGTAAATCAGCTTGGTACAGTAAGCAAAAATATTACACATTATATTTCAATATTGCTGGAGTATTCAGAAGCTGCTTTTGAAGAAGGAAATGTAAGACTGGAGGAAACAGATTATCAGACGCAGTTAACAGTAATCTTCGCTGCAGCGTTATTATTACTGGCGGCTGTGAGTGCAGTGATCATTTCCAGAGTTGGCATTGTTCGTCCTATTAATAAGGTAATCAAATCCCTGGATGAAATCATAGATGACCTACATAAGGAAGAAGGAGATCTTACAAAACGGGTTCCGATTACAACGAAAGATGAAATTTCAAAGCTGGCAAGCGGAATCAATGAATTTATTAATCTTTTACAGGATATGATGGGTGGTCTGATTCAGACAAGCAATGGAATCGCAGGGCATCAGAATCAGGTTTCAGGAAATGTGGAAAAAGCAAATGACGGTGCAGAAAGTACATCTGCTATCATGCAGGAGTTATCTGCCGGAATGGAAGAAATCAGTGCAACCATTACCACAGAGATAGAACATATGCAAAGTGCGCAGCAGGCTGTGGATGATGTTTCAGAAAAGATTTCCTATGGTACGAAGTATGCTAATGAAAGCAGGGGACGTGCCGAAAAACTGCAGGAAGAATCCCGTATCAGTAAAAACAGTGCCGGTGAAATCATGGAAAAAATCGATAGTGAGCTGGAACAGTCTATTGAAGACAGTAAGCAGATTGAGAATATCAGAAGTCTGGCAACCGATATTATGGATATTACAGATCAGACAGAACTGCTTGCACTGAATGCCTCCATCGAGGCGGCCAGAGCCGGTGATGCAGGAAGAGGGTTTGCAGTAGTCGCAGAGGAGATCCGTTCCCTGGCAGAACATTCCAGAGAGACAGCAGAAAACATCCAGAATATTACAAACGGAGTGGTTGGAAGTGTTGAGAGTCTGATTGCGAATGTCAAAGGATTGGAAGATTTTATACATACCAGAGTTATGCCGGATTATGACAATCAGGAACAGACCGGTCTACAGTATGCGAAGGATTCCCAGACATTTAATTCCATTATGGAAGAGATTATGGAAGCAACAACCACTGTAAAAGAGATTATGGAAGGTCTGGTAGCAGATAACGAAAGCATCTCCCAGACGATTCAGGACAGTGCTATCGGCATTTCTGATGTGGCAGGCAATACAGTAGAACTGGCAGGCCATATGAAAGATATTATGAACGCATTGGAACTGGTATCCGGAGAAGTAAGGACGCTGGAAACCTATGTGGGACGATTCAAAAACTATTAATTATTCTATAGAAATAGGATGCTTCATAAGAGGTTTATGAAGCATCCTGTTTTATGCTTTGAAATTATCCAAAAACATGGGTAACATTTTATCGGAATATTGATAAAGAGAATACTCGCCATTACACAAACACCAGTCATAAAGAATGGCCCGTTCATACATGGCGTAAGCTTTCATGATCTCATTTACAGAAAAATCACTGCGGAGCTGTCCGCGTTTCTGGCCTTCGATAATATACTGTCTGAGGATTCGAAAATACGTGCGGTTATGGTCTAAAAGATGTTTTTCACCAACTGTGGTTAACTGGGTAGAAAAAAGTCTTGCAAGGAGATCCAGACTGACACGGTTTTCAATCATTAAGAAAAGCTCATGATTCAAATATAAAAGCTTTTCATAGCTGTTCATTTCAGGGTCTATGATGTCTTTCAGTTCTTCATATTTTTTATCGAATAAATAGGACAAAGAAGAAAGCAGGGCATCCTTTCCGTCAAAGTAGTGATAAAAGGAACCCTTTGAGGTTTCAGAGCGCTCTACTATTTCATCGATTGTAGTTTGTTCATATCCCTGTTCATAAAACAGTTCCCAGGCTGCATCAACAATACGTCCTTTGGTATTTCGTGAATCTTTACGTGCCATGTGTTGTACCCCATATCTCTCAAATGAATCATAACCATGAGTACGGAAAATAATAGTGCTTAGCACTGCTGATTTTCTTTGTACTGATTATAGTTTATCACAAAGGGAATCAGAGGGAAATGTAAATTGAAGTGGTATACGGACGTTGCCGAAAAGAATTTTATCCGTTAAAATGGGATGAGAGGGTCTAAAATATGGTAGAAGAAAAAATACGTTATCCGTTACGAAGTAAATTAATTACACTGGTTGCAGTTTCCATTGTTCCACTTCTGTGTATTACCATCTATATTGTATTCGCGTTGCTCAACTACAGTAAGGCATATGATAAAATTGTAAACACGATGACTATTGCCAATAATTACAATCTGGCTTTCAAAGAAGAAATGGATGAAAGTCTGTATAAGCTGGCAGTGGGTTACACTACATTTGATAAGATCGATGAGGATTCCACGCTTCGCAATCCCTATGAATTGATTGATGAGGCACGGAAAGAGTATCAGAATCTGTACCAGATTACCACAGACAGCGACAGTAGGTTATGGCTTCAGAGTTTTCTGAGGAATCTGGATACCCTGGAAGATCGTGTGGATGACATGCGCCAGAATCTGGATGAAGGTGGACAATATGATGAAAATATGGAGATGTTAGATAATAACATCTACATTTTGACCGAACTGATTCAGGATGACATTCAGTATTATATCTATTATCAGGCACAAAGTATTGAAAATCTGAAGATACAACTGAATAAAGAAGTGTATTCCTTTATTGGGATTATTGTGATTCTGTTGGTTGCCATTATGACTGCAGTGATTTTTGCCACGTCAAAAATTCTTTTCAGTATCACCAGACCGATACGTGAACTGGTGCAGGTAACGAAAAAAATATCCAGGGGAGATTTTTCCGCTCAGACCCAGGTACATACAACAGACGAGCTGAGCAGTCTCGCAACCAGTATCAATGATATGTCTGGGAAACTGGAGGTCATGGTAGATCAGATCAAAGAAGATGAAAGAAAGATGAGATACGCGGAACTTCGTCTGCTGCAGGAACAGATCAACCCTCATTTTTTATACAATACACTGGATACCATTGTCTGGCTGATTGAAGGAAATGATCCGGACAAGGCAGTTGATGTAGTTGTTTCCCTGTCTGAATTTTTCCGTCTGGTTCTCAGTAAAGGAAAAGAATACATTTCCATACGAGAAGAGGAAATGCATATTCAGAGCTATCTAAAAATACAACAGGTACGTTATCGGGATATTCTGGAATATGATATACAGATCGATCCTTCCATATATCATTATAAAATATTAAAATTGACGTTGCAGCCACTGGTGGAGAATGCGCTTTACCATGGGATCAAATACAAACGTGCAAAAGGAAAAATTCTGGTCACAGGAGTTCTGGAGAAAGAACAGATTCATTTGAAAGTGGAAGACAATGGTGTAGGTATGACACCGGAGGAATTAGAAAAGCTTCGCTCTGAGATTTCCAGACCATGTAAAGAAACAGAGGCGGGATTTGGACTTGCCAATGTGAATGAACGTATCCGTATGAATTTCGGACCGGAATACGGAATGAAAATTAATTCTGAAAAAGATAAAGGAACGGTTGTTGATATTTGGATTCCGGCAGAGGAGATGCCTACAAAAACACTGGAAGCAGGAGCAGAAAATCAGAAAGGGGAAGAAGTATGAAAAAAAGAATCATTTTTTCTCCAAAAGGAATAACGGTATTGATGATAGCTTTCACGATTTTTATGCTTGTGGGGTGTGGATTTTTTGGAGATGTAAAGCCGGCAGATAATGAGCTTGAGAATAGTACGGAAGACCTGATCGTGGTAGGATATTCCCAGATTGGAAGCGAATCTGTCTGGAGAACTGCAAATTCGGTATCCATACAGTCTGCTCTTACCACAGAAAACGGATATTTTCTGATGTTCAGTAATGCCAGACAAAAACAGGAAAATCAGATTAAAGCAATACGAAGTTTTGTTTCCCAGAGAGTAGATTACATAGTATTTTCGCCGGTAACCGAGGATGGATGGGAAACCGTTCTGCAGGAGGCAAAAGAAGCCGGTGTTCCGGTTATTCTGGCCGATCGTATGATCAGTGTATCCGATGATTCTCTTTATGCAACCTGGGTAGGCAGTAATACCCGGGAAGAAGGTGAGAAGGCCGGCAGGTGGCTGGAGCAGTATTTAAGGAAAAAAGGAAGAGCTTCGGAGGAGATCAACATTGTGGTTCTGCAGGGAACAACAGGATCTTCCGCCCAGCTTGGACGCACCATGGGATTTGATTCTATTGCTGATCAGCATAAGAACTGGAATATTTTAGAGCAGACCAGTGGTGATTTTACTGTTGCAAAAGGAAAAGAAGTCATGGAATCCATGCTGAAAAAGTATGATGACATTGATGTGATTGTGTCCCAAAATGATGATATGACCTTTGGTGCCATGGAGGCACTGGATGAAAAGGGACTTAGCTATGGAGTAAACGGAGATATCGTGATCATTTCTTTTGATGCGGTATACGATGCCTTGAAAATGGTTTCTGAAGGAAAGATCAATGTGGACATTGAATGTAATCCGGAGCAGGGCGAATATATCTCTGAGATTATTCAAAAGATTGAAAATGGAGAAAACCTGGAAAAGAAATATTATGTTGATGAACAGGTATTTACAATAGATAACGTCGATGACGTTTTAGAACAACGAACTTACTAAAGGATTGGTCATAAGAATGTTAAAAGTTTTCTTGGTAGATGATGAGAGCATTATAAGAGAAGGTCTGAGGGATAATATTCCCTGGCAGCAGTTTGGGTATGAATTTGTAGGAGAAGCCAGTGACGGAGAAATGGCATTGCCCATGATCCGAAAACTAAAGCCGGATGTTCTGATCACTGATATCAAAATGCCATTTATGGATGGACTGGCTCTCAGCCGCATGGTGACACAGGAGTTTCCTAATATCCGCATCGTTATTATCAGTGGGTATGATGAGTTTGAATATGCCCAGCAGGCAATCCGCTTAGGAGTAGAGCAGTATCTATTAAAGCCGATTACCAGAAGCAGCCTCCAAAAAGTTCTTTCCGAAATACGGGAAAAAATAGAAGCAGAGCAGGAACAGAAAAACTATTTAGAGAAATTCCAGAATGAAATGCAGGAATACGAGCAGTATACACGCAGAAATTTTCTGGAAAAGGTTTTTGAGGGACAGCTTTCTGTGCAACAGATTTATGAAGAGGCAAATAAGCTTTCCATTAATTTGGATGGGCCCTGTTATAATCTGGTACTGCTGAATCTGCAGGAAAAGAAAAAATCCAGCTGGGTAAAAGAAATGGATCATGTAGAAGGAGTGGAAGAAGATCTGCTTCGCTATTTTCTTCGCTTCCCGGAGTATATGCCTTTTAGCTGGAGTATCAATGTATATGGAATCCTGATCAAAGGAGAAAGCCAGGACATGCAGGGATATCTGGAACGATGCATGGATAACATTGAAAGAATATGTACCGATTATGAGCTCTTTGTAGACTGGCATGTGGCAGCAGGAGATGTGGTGGAAAGACTCAGTCAGCTGCCGGACTGCTATGCAAAAGCCAACCATTTACTGGCGTATCGTTTCCTTATGCCGGGGGAGCATGTTTTAAAAGAATCAGAGGCGGTGGAAGTATCTTCCGGTATCCATTCAGGAAACATTGCAAAGCTTGATATTGCAAAGGTGGATCCGGAAATCATCAAAGGATTTCTGGCAGAAGGTGAACCGGAAGAAATCGATGATTTTATAAATGGATACCTGCTTGGACTAAAAGAAGCACTTCAATCCAAGCTGTTCCGGGATTATCTGTTCCTCAGTATTCGATTCACAACGCTGGCTTATGTTGAGACCCTGGGAGTAAAACAGGATGAATTTCTGGAAAGCGTTGGAACGGAGCGTCTGGATTCTCTATCCGGTGGAGCCGGAGATATTGAGAATTATATGAAAGTGCTTTTGCAGGGAGCCATAGAAATCCGGGAAAATGAAAGCGCAAACCAGAGCAAACATATTCTGAGGCGGGCATTGGAGTATATTGAAGAAAATTATTGTCAGGAAACCTTGTCCTTGAATTCGGTATCTTCTGCTATTGATGTAAGTGCAAATTATTTCAGCGGGATTTTCAGTCAGGAAATGGGACAAACGTTTATTGAGTATGTCACCCAGAAAAGGATGGAGAAGGCAAAAAAACTGCTACGACAGACCGAACTTCATTCGGGGGAGATCGCAGCAGCTGTAGGATATAAAGATTCCCATTATTTCAGTTTTGTATTCAAAAAAACACAGGGCTGTACGCCGAGAGAATACAGAAATACCAAATAGTTTCCATTGGTTTACAGATAGAGTACATATGGTTCCATAAAATGATATCGTTATATATAGGTTAAAGGGGCTCTTACAGAGCCTCTTTCTGTTAGATGAAAAGCGATTTTCCTGGAAGGGATGGAATGTCCTCCGATCAGTTGAATGATTTGATCTGCCACAGCAAAAGGAATTTCATGAGGTCTAATAACAACGGAAGTAATATGAGTATCATTCAGATCGTTTAAATACGTATTGTGGAAACAAACCACACTGATATCGTCCGGAATACTTTGTCCGGCATATTTCAGTTCTTTGGTAAGCCAGTATGCAATCTCATCGTTTTCACAAAGTATGGCGGTACAGGATTTCATTTTTTTATGAATAAATTCCGACAAAAATCCGGTATCTTTTTTGGCCCGAAGTAAGGACAGCTGCGAATCGTTAAACCAGCAGATCAGGTCGTCATCGATTGGAAGGTCTGCATCGCATATGGCAGAAAGAAAGCCGTAATATTGATCAATACTAAGTCCGCGATCACTCTGAAAGATGGCGGCAATATGAGTGTGATGATGATTGATCAGATACTGTCCCAGATAATAAGCTCCGGAATAGTTATCACACTGTACACTGGGAAACTCCATAAGGTTGGAATAGTTTTCATATAGAAACAGAATCGAAACATCCCGTTCATGAAGCTTTAGATACAGATCCCGATTCGGGGTCGGGAATGCACTTTTACAGGGCTCTGCAATCAGACCACGAAGAGGGACCGTTAGAAGTTGCTGTAAAAGTTCCCGTTCTTTCGAAACACTGTTATCTGTTACGTATACAGTAAGTGTATAGTTTTGTGTCTGCAGTCGCGATCGGATATCTGCGATAAGGGAAGGATATACGTATTCCGAATCTGAATGAATCAGAAGCGCGATGTCGTTTCCGGTATGATCAGAGGATAAGCCGATGGCATAGGAACCGCTGCCCTGTTTCTTTTGAATCAGATTTTCTTCTGCAAGAACAGAAAGGGCTTTTCGAACAGTCTGCCTGCTGACACCGTAACGAATGCATAACTCTTTCTCAGTAGGTAATTTGTATGAATCATTACTGTTTTCATAAATAGAAGATCGTAGTAAATTCGCCAAACGGATATATTTTGCAGACATAAGAACTCCTTTCTGTTGATTATTTACGCTCATTTTATCATGTCCAGAGTAAAAAATCCCCCTTTTTTTCAGGTTTTGAACATTATTATATAAAACTAACGGATGCCATTTGGTGAGAAAAAAGGGAAAAAAGTTATTTTTTTGCCCGGAAAAATGAAAAAATCATACAAAATCTGAAAAAAACATACGAAAGCATTAAAATTTGTATTTATTTAAACGTATTAAACAATAATTTGTATTGTTTATATGTACGAATTTGGAGAAAGTGCATAAAAAGTGATTGACCTTGAAAAAACTTTAGGGTAGAGTGATCTTAAAGGAACAGCAAGTGTTCCAAAATTATTAGTTTCATTTTAAAAGGGAGGAAATTAAAAATGAAGAAAAAACTTGCATTATTATTAGTTGCTTCCATGACAATGGCTACATTAATTGGTTGTGGCGCAAAAGAAGAAGCAGCAGCTCCTGCAGCTGAAGCTCCAGCAGCAGAAGAAGAAGCAGAAGCAGAAGCTCCAGCAGAAGAAGAAGCAGCTCCGGCAGAAGAAGCTTCAGATGATGTGATCACAGTTGGTTTCGCACAGGTTGGTCATGAATCTGACTGGCGTGCAGCTAACACACAGAACTATCAGGATGTTTTCTCTGCAGAAAACGGTTTTGAATTAACCTTCGTTGACTGTGATAACGATAACGCAGCTCAGCTTGAAGCAGTTCGTTCTTTCATCGAACAGGAACTTGACTACATCTGTGTAGCTCCTATCGAAACAGCTGGTTGGGATACAGTTCTTCAGGAAGCTCAGGACGCAGGTATTCCTGTACTCGTAGTTGACCGTTCCGTAGACGCTGATCCTTCTTTATATGCAACACAGATCGGTTGTGATATGGTTGCTGAAGGTGAAACAGCTGGTAACTGGTTAGCTGAATACTTAGATGGCAAAGAAGCTAAAATCCTTGTTATTGAAGGTTCTGTAGGTGCTTCCGCAACTCTTGGACGTACAGAAGGTTTCAACAACATCGCAGCTCAGCACAGCGAATGGGAAATCCTTGATTCTCAGTCTGGTGACTTCACACAGGCAGGTGGTCAGGAAGTTATGGAATCTTACATCAAATCTTACAAAGATTTCAACGTAGTAGTTTGCCAGAACGATAACGAAGCTTATGGTGCAATGGACGCTATGGATGCAGCTGGTATCACATACGGTGTTGACGGCGACGTAATCATCATCTCTTACGATGCTACACATGATGGTCTTCAGTACACATTAGATGGCAAGATTACATGTAACGTAGAATGTAACCCACTTCAGGCTACATTTGCAGCAGACGTTATCAAGAAACTTGAAGCTGGCGAAACAGTAGATGCAGTTACAGTAGTTAAAGATGAAGCTTTCGTAGCTCCTGGAGTAACAAGCCAGTACGCTGTAACAATGTCTGATGAAGTATTAGCAGGACGTAAATACTAATTAGAACTACATTGTATATACTTTTTTGAATATACGATTATGATGAACTAAAAATAGGGAGGGCGTCATTATGGCTCCCTCCCTATATTTTTACTCATTCACAGGTTGTTAGGAGGTATAAGGATGGATAGCAATATCGCTTTGACGATGCGTGGAATTACAATGACATTCCCAGGAGTGAAAGCGCTGGATAATGTAGATTTTACGTTGAAAAAGGGAGAGATTCGAGCACTGATGGGAGAAAACGGTGCTGGTAAGTCCACCCTGATTAAATGTCTTACCGGTGTAAACAAATTTGAAGCCGGGGAGATTCATGTTGATGGAATCGAAGGTCCTATTGTAAACAAGGACACAATGGATGCACAGAAAAAAGGTATTTCCACAGTTTACCAGGAAGTAAACCTTTGTCCAAACCTTTCTGTTGCAGAAAACTTGTTTATCGGTCGTGAACCGGTAACAAAAATCGGTACAGTTAACCGCCGTAAAATGAATACTATGGCAGCTGAACTGATGAAAGAACTTGAATTAGATATTGATGTAACACAGAATTTGGAAAATTATTCACTGGCTTTGCAGCAGATGGTTGCAATTGCCCGTGCTGTTGATATGAAAAGTAAGGTTCTGATTTTGGATGAGCCTACCTCTTCATTGGATGACAATGAAGTAGAAAAATTATTTGGAATGATGCGCAAACTGAGAGATCAGGGCGTAGGCATCATTTTCGTAACACATTTCCTGGAACAGGTTTATGCTGTTTGTGATGGTATTACCGTACTTCGTAACGGTACTCTGGTTGGCGAATATACAGTAGAAGAACTGCCAAGAGTTAAACTGGTTGCTGCTATGATGGGTAAAGACTTTGATGATCTTTCTTCTATTAAACCGGAAGGTGTGAAAGACTTCAAGGATGTACCATTGGAAATCGAAGCAAAAGGCTTATCCCATGCAGGTAAGATTAAACCTTTCGACTTAGATATACATAAAGGCGAAGTGGTTGGTCTGACAGGTCTGTTAGGTAGTGGACGAAGCGAACTTGCCCGTGCCATCTACGGTGCTGACCGTGCACAGACCGGTACCTTGAAGGTAGATGGAAAAGAAGTTAAGATCAAAGCACCAATTGATGCAATGAACTTAGGTATGGGTCTTCTTCCGGACGATAGAAAAGCAGAGGGTATCATTGGTGATATGTCAGTTAGAGAAAACATTGTTCTGGCTATGCAGGCTAAGCTCGGAATGTTTAAGAAGATTCCGGTTGCTAAACAGAATGAGATTGCTGATAAATTTATCGATCTGCTTCAGATTAAAACAGCCAGCCGCGAGACTCTGATCAAACAGCTTTCCGGTGGTAACCAGCAGAAGGTTATCCTGGCAAGATGGCTTGCCACAGAACCGGAATTCCTGATTCTGGATGAGCCTACCCGTGGTATTGACGTAGGTACTAAGACAGAAATTCAGAAGCTGGTTATTAAGCTTGCTGAAGAAGGAAAGAGCGTAATCTTCATTTCTTCCGAAATTGAAGAAATGCTTCGTACTTGTAACCGTATGGCAGTCCTTCGAGATGGCCAGAAGGTTGGAGAAATCGGAAGCGATGAAATGACACAGGAAGGTGTAATGCACGCTATCGCAGGAGGTGAACACCATGAATAAAATTAAGAAAATTACAAAAATGAGATTATTCCTGCCAATCTTCAGTATGATTTTGGTAATGCTTATCAATGTAGTTTATGATATTGCTTGTGGTAATCCACCTTTCTCTTTCTTCCAGATTGCAACACAGGTAACAAGTTCCGGTAATATGATTTTGTTTGGTCGTCTGATTGACGTATTAAACCGTGGTTCGGAAGTAGCTATTCTGGCAATCGGTATGACACTTGTAGTATCTGCTTCTGCCGGTACAGATATCTCTGTAGGTTCTGTTATGTCTCTGGCAGGTGGTATGTGCTGTATGCTTCTGGCAGGCTACGGTGTTACGAACGTAGATGAATATAAAGTACCTCTTATCGTAGGTATTCTGGCAGGTATTTTATTAGCAATTGTTTGTGGTATTTTCAATGGCTTCCTGGTAGCTTACTTAAATATCCAGCCAATGGTTGCAACCTTGATCTTGTGGTCGGCAGGACGTGCGATTGGTCTGCTTCTATGTAACAGTGCTATCGTATATGTACGTGTTCCTTCCTTCCAGTTCCTTGGAGCATATTGTGGCATGCTTCCAACACCTATTATTGTAGCAGCACTTTGTGTGCTGATTGCAGCGCTCGTACTGAAATTCACTGCAGTTGGAACCTTCATTCAGGCAGTAGGTATTAACAGAAAAGCTGCTCGTATTTCCGGTTTCAACTCTTCCAAGATCATCTTAATGTGCTATGCAATTTGTGGTCTTTGCGCAGGTATTGCAGGTATTGTTGCAACATCCCGTATCTATTCTGCAGATACAAACAACATTGGTCTGAACATGGAACTTGATGCCATCCTTGCAGTTGCCCTTGGTGGTAACAGTCTTGGTGGTGGTAAATTCAGCCTTGCAGGTTCCATTATCGGTGCTTACACCATTCAGGCTATTACAACTACACTTTACGCTTTGAAAGTATCTTCTGCTCAGGCACCTGTATACAAAGCTATCGTAGTTATCTTAATCGTAGTCATCCAGGCACAGCCTGTTAAAGATTATTTCAAAAAGCTTTCCGCAAAGAAAGCAGAAGTAAAGGAGGCGAACTAGGATGAAAAAATTGAAAATTGGTGGAAATAACGTTCTGCTTTTAATTACAATTATTTTGTTTGTTGCAATGTATGCTATGGGCTGCGTTGTATACGCTTCTAAAGGTTTTACACACTTACAGACATTCTTAAACGTCCTGATCAACAATGCCGGTCTGATCTGTGTAGCAGCAGGTACAACCTGTGTTATGCTGACAGGTGGTATTGATATTTCCGTAGGTTCTGTAGTAGCTATGGACTGTATGATCCTGGCTGTTGGTATCGAACGTAAAGGTATGAGCAGCGTAACTCTTATGATCCTCATCTTACTCATCGGTCTGGTGTTCGGATGCGTACAGGGATTCTTAATTGCCTACTTAAAGATTCAGCCGTTCATCGCAACGATGGCAGGTATGTTCTTTGCCAGAGGTATGACAGCTGTTATCGATACTGACCAGGTTAGTATCACAAGCGATAAACTGTTCGTTGCATTATCCAATGCAAAAGCTAAAATTCCTTTTGGAATCGGTGCTTACACAAACAAAAAAGGTGTTCTTCAGATTCCTTATGTTCGTCCTACAGTAATCGTCGCACTTGTAGTTGTAATACTCATTTACTTAATGCTGAAATATACAAAATTCGGCCGTTCCATCTACGCTGTAGGTGGTAACCAGACATCTGCTACTTTGATGGGTTTGAATGTAGCAAAAACAACGATGATGACTTATGTCCTTGCAAGTTTCCTTTGCTCTATCGGTGGTATCTGCTACTGTCTGAACACCATGTGTGGTACAACAACACAGGCCCTTGGTCTTGAAATGGATGCCATTTCTTCCGCCGTTATCGGTGGTACACTTCTGACAGGTGGTGTTGGTAATATAATCGGTACCTTATTTGGTGTACTCATCAACGGTACGATTTCTACATTGGTTAAGTCCAACGGTAAACTGATCAGTTCCTGGGCTAACATTATTACAGCTATCCTGTTATGCTTCTTCATTTTGCTTCAGGCTATCTTTGCTAAAATCAGAGAGAGTAAAAAAGCTTAATGGCATAACAATCAAAATGGGCTGTCGCTTTCATGAATTTGAAAGTGGCAGTCTTTTTTAGATTGTTATGCTATAATGGGAAGGATGAAAGGACGGATGAAGATATGAATATAGTGACTGTAACCATGAATCCATGTATTGATAGAACAATAACGATTGAGAAGCCTATTGAAATCGGAGGGACGCACCGGGTTTCGGCAACGAGAGAAGAGATATCCGGAAAAGGAATCAATGTATCCGGACTTTTGAAAAACTGGAATATTCCTACAAAATGTCTGGGGTTTGATTTTCGTGGGTCAAAACTTCCTGTTGCAAGAGCACTCCGGGATAGAGGAATCCCTGCATGGCTCCATAGCGTAGATGGAAAACTCCGCTGCAATATAAAAGTCTTTGATAATACGGAAAGGACTATGACTGAATTTAATGAAAAGGGCATGGAAGTAAGGAGCGAAGATATAGAAGCGATCTGTCTTTTGATAGAAAAGCAGCTGAACGAAATGGATCAGGATGATTTGTTTGTTTTAACAGGAAGTGTACCGCCGGGGGTACCAACAGATTTCTATAAGCAGGTTATTGAAAGGGCTCGTGAAAAAGGAATTCGAACGGTATTGGATGCATCCGGGGATTTGTTGAAAGAAGGAATAACAGCCAAACCTTTTGCGCTGAAACCCAATAAAGAAGAACTGGAAACTATTTTAGGCCATAAAATAAAGTCAGAAGAGGAAATCTGTGAAGTATGTAAGTTCTTAATCGAACAGGGAATAGATTATATTTGTGTAACCTTAGGAGAAAAAGGTGCCATGCTAATCTGTCAGAATGGAATCTATTGCGCTAATCCATTAGATATAGAGGTAAAAGGAATCCAGGGGGCAGGAGACTCTGTGGTAGCAGGGATGTGTGTGGCCATATCGGAAGGAAAAGAACCGAAAGACATCCTGAAATATGCCATGGCGGCCGCAGCCGGGTCCTTGATTTTGGAAGGAACACAGATGTGCAGGTGGGAAGATTTTATAAAATTATTACCAGAAGTAGTAATAAGATCCGAAAAAATTGGCGAAATATGATGAGCAGAGAAGGGAAGAGTGGCTTATAAAACCCAAAGCCGGAGATGTGATATATCTCCGGCTTTTTTCTATACAGTATTTGTATTACTTGAGGTTACTCTTATAAAATTTTCATACCAGATATTACAGCTTCTCGCAAAGCTGATCCGCCACATAAACACCGCTGGCAGAAGCGTGGGATAAGGAGTGGGTAACACCACTGCCATCACCAATTACATAAAGTCCTTTGTGTTTGGTTTCCAGATTTTTATCCAGTTCTACTTCCATGTTATAGAATTTTACTTCTACACCATAAAGCAGTGTATCATCATTTGCTGTACCAGGAGCGATTTTGTCCAGTGCATAGATCATTTCAATGATACCATCCAGGATACGTTTCGGAAGAACCAGACTTAAATCTCCGGGGGTAGCTGCCAGGGTAGGTCTTACAGTACCCTCCTCAATACGTTTCCAATTACTTCTACGACCTCTTTCCAAATCGCCAAATCGCTGAACAATGGCACCGCCGCCCAGCATGTTGGAAAGCTTTACAATGCCTTCACCGTAGCCATTACTATCCTTAAATGGCTCGGAGAAATGTTTGGCAACCAGAAGAGCAAAGTTGGTATTTTCTGTCTTTTTGGATTCATCCTCAAAACTGTGTCCGTTTACGGTGACGATACCGTTTGTATTTTCGTTTACAACGATACCTCTTGGATTCATACAGAAGGTACGCACTGCATCTTCAAATTTCTGGGTACGGTAAACAATCTTACTTTCATAAAGCTCATCTGTGATATGGGAGAAGATAACAGCCGGTAATTCCACACGCACACCGATATCCACACGATTGGATTTGGTTGGAATATCCAGGTCTTTACAGACAGTTTCCATCCATTTGCTACCGCTTCGACCAACGGATATGATACAGCTGTTACACTCTGCAGAACCACCTTCAAAGTATACCCGGTATCCATCATCCAGTTTTTCCAGTTTCTGAATAGGCGTTAAAAAGTGGAAATCAATTTTGTCTTTTAATTCATCAAAGAGGTTCTGTAAAACCACATAATTAATGTCGGTGCCCAGATGGCGAACAGAAGCATCCAGCAGGGTAAGCTTATTCTGCATACATATTTTCTTCAGCTCTGTACCGGCGGTAGAGAACATGGTTGTATTTTCCCCACCATGAGAGACATTGATTTCGTCCACATAATTCATTAATTCAATGGCCTTATCCCGGCCGATGTATTCGTGTAATGTGCCGCCAAAATCATTGGTAATATTATATTTTCCGTCAGAGAAAGCACCGGCACCGCCAAAGCCATTCATAATCGCACAGGTCTTACATTTGATGCAGGACTTTATTTTTTTCCCGTCAATGGGGCAATTACGTTTTTCCAGTGGATTGCCAGCTTCAAAAACCGCGATTTTTAAGTCGGGGCGTTTTTTGGCAAATTCATAAGCGGAAAAAATACCGCCGGGACCTGCGCCAACAATAATAACATCATATTTCTTTTCCAATATAGAACCCTCCATCTACAGATAAAAACTGCTCTTCGAAAGAAAACAATGAAATCGAATAAGCAGTAAAATAATAATGTTCATGACCTATTAAGCATATCAGAAATAGAGTGAGTTTGCAAGGAATGCGGGGGACGTCTGAAAAGCATTATATGAGACTATGCAAAAAACATAAAATAGAAGATGCCCGAAATTTTATTCTAAAATTTTCAGGAAAAGAATGAAGAAATTTCAGGGAAAAATATAAAAAAATCAGGAAAAAGAATAGAAATCTTGACAGTTTCAGCAAATCCATGTAGAATACGATTGTTGCAGAAGCTGCGATGGGCCCAGATAGCTCAGTTGGTAGAGCAGAGGACTGAAAATCCTCGTGTCACTGGTTCGATTCCGGTTCTGGGCATCTTGGACGGAGAGTTTATGAAAAGTAAACCTCCGTCTTTTTGTTATGGCGACGAGGAAGATGCTCATCGTGCTTGCACGAATGAGCATATGACGACCGCTAATCAGAGCGAGATACGTGAAGCGTATCTCGGCTCTGTTATGGCGACGAGGAAAAAGGAGAAATCAACATGGAAAAATCATTAGAACATTTTTTAGAAGATACCAGGCAGCAGTTTATACGGGAGAATATATTGTCCGATGATTTTTTTGATTTCATGCAGAATAATACAAGACCCCTGAATACTTTAATGGCATATTACGAGTGTGCCATCATGGAAATAGAAACGAAATTTAAGGTGCTGGACAAAGAATTTTCGTTAGAATATGACCGTAATCCGATTGAGACGATTAAAAGCAGAGTAAAATCCATGGAGAGTATTCTGAAAAAGATGAAAAAGAAAAATCTTCCCATTACTTTGGAAGCGCTGGAAGAAAATCTTTGGGACATTGCGGGAGTAAGAGTAGTATGCTCATTTATCGATGATATATATTATATCGCAGACTGTTTCCTGAAGCAGGATGATATTACTCTGATTGAACGGAAGGATTATCTCCAGAACCCGAAGCCCAGCGGATATCGCAGTCTGCATCTGATTGTTGAGGTTCCGATCTTCTTACAAAATGAAAAACGTCCCGTGAAGGTCGAGGTGCAGCTTCGAACGATTGCCATGGATTTCTGGGCCAGCCTGGAGCATAAACTGCGTTATAAGAAAAATATACCGGACAGCGAAGCGGAGCTGCTGGCAAAAGAACTGATGGAATGTGCACAGGAAAGCGCGGCACTGGATGAGAAAATGCAGAATATCCGAAACCGAATCAGTAATCTGGAAAAGAAGAATGCAAAATCGGAAGATCAGATGTCGGTAGGCAAAAACTATATGAAGCAGCGATTTTTTCTGAAGTGAAACAGGAAGTAATGCCGGGAGAAAAGTAGGAAGATAGTCAGGAGCAAAGTAGGAATTAAACCAGAAAAAGTATGTGTAAAAAGGAAGAAAGAAGAGGAAACCGGAATGAAAAAGGCATGGTGGCATGATAAAACAGCATATCAGATTTATCCAAAAAGTTTTTTAGATTCCAATGGAGATGGAATAGGGGATTTAAGGGGAATTATAAGCAAATTAGATTATTTAAAAGAATTGGGGATTGATATTGTATGGCTGTCTCCGATATATTGTTCTCCTCTGGCCGATCAGGGATATGATATTTCTGATTATTACAATATTGATCCCAGATTCGGAACCATGGAAGATATGGAAGAGCTTATCGCAGAAGCGAAAAAGAGGGATATGCATATCTTAATGGATCTGGTGGTGAATCACTGCTCTGACGAACATGAATGGTTTCAAAAAGCCTGTGAAGATCCGGATGGAAAATACGGAAAATATTTTTATATTGTAGATGCACCGGAAGATGGTACCCTTCCGACGAACTGGAGAGCTTATTTTGGCGGCAGCGTATGGGACAAATTACCGGGACATCCGGATAAATACTATCTGCACTCTTTCCATAAGAAACAGCCGGATCTGAATTGGGAAAACCCGGAGGTCCGTGAAGAAGTTTATAAGATGGTCAACTGGTGGCTGGATAAAGGACTGAGCGGATTTCGTATTGATGCGATCATTAATATAAAGAAAGCACTTCCTATGCGGGACTATGAGCCGGACCGGGAAGACGGACTTTGTTCCATTCAAAAAATGCTGGCAGACGCAAAAGGAATCGGAGTCTTTTTAAAAGAATTGTCAGAAAGATGTTTTAAACCTCATGATGCCTTTACGGTAGGGGAAGTATTTGATGTGAAAGAAAAAGAGATCACGGATTTTATTGGAGATGATGGATATTTTTCTTCCATGTTCAATTTCAGCACAACCATTCTGGGGTATAGTAAAAATGGTTGGTATGACCGGAAAGCAGTCACGCCGCAGGATTATAAAAATGCGGTTTTTCATAGCTTAAACCAGGTAAAAGACAATGGATTTTTATCGAATATCATCGAAAATCATGATGAGCCAAGAGGCGTAAGCCACTACATTCAGGAAAAGCCATGCCCGGAAAAAGCGAAAAAAATGATTGCTCTTACGACACTGATGACCAAAGGTCTTCCGTTTCTGTATCAGGGACAGGAGATCGGTATGGAAAATATGCAGTTCGATTCCATCGAAGAAGTGAATGACATCAACACACTGGATGAGTATGAGGTGGCTTTGCGGGCCGGACTTTCGCCAAAAGAAGCACTTACCGAAGTGATGAAATACAGTCGGGATAATTCCAGAACCCCGATGCAGTGGAATCCTACAGAAAATGCCGGATTTTCCACAGGAAAGCCATGGCTGAGGATAAATCCCAATTATGCCCAGATCAATGTGGAAAAACAGCTGGCAGATGGTGATTCCTTATTCCATTTCTACCAAAAACTGATTCAGCTCAGAAAAGACTCAGAATATAAAGAAACGATCGTATACGGTGACTTTATGCCACTCGCGGAATGTCCGGATGATGTGATGGGATTTGTCCGTTCCAGTGAAGAAAAAACAATGGTTGTTCTGGGTAATTTTTCCGGCGAGAAACAGAGGATTACACTGGAAAAAGCGCCTGCCGGAATAGTCATAGCAAATGATGAGGTGACTATCCTGGGTAATCAAATCCTGTTAAACGGATATGATGCAGTAGTATGTGAACTGGCAAACTAATTTGAAGCTGCTTTTATAAACGTGTATCCGGAAGCTGATGGAAGCTACTTTTATAAACGTTTGTCCATAAAGCCCATCAGATCAGCATAAACATCCAGACGGTCCAGTTCATTTACCAGCTCGTGGCGATCGGCTTTATACAGTTTTATGGTAACATCCTTTATACCGGCTTTTACAAAAAGGTCGTAGGTTTTCCGAACGCCTTTGCCCAGATCGCCCACCGGATCCTGGTCGCCGGAGACAAAGAACACAGGAAGGTTTTTGGAGATTTTTCGGATGTTTTTATACCGGCAGTCAAAAAAACCGTTTCCAAAAGACCGCGGTATCCATTCAGGGTAAATTTGAAATTTGTATAAGGATCGGAGTGGTTCTTTTCCACGATTTTGGCATCTCTGGTCAGCCAGCTGTTTGAAAAATCCGTACCGGTCTGATCAAACTGCTTATAGGATTTTCCGAACATAATCCCTGTTATGAAAGGGCTGCGATATCTCCAGCCTTTTAAAAGTGCCACTGCGTAAATCAAAAAAAGACCTGTAACCGCAGCAACAGGAGGGACAAATCCGGTACCCATAACGATGGCACCTTTAAGGGATTCCCCATGCAGGGACAAATATTTGCGTAGCAAATAAGAGCCCATGCTATGGCCCATCATAAAATAGGGAATATCAGGATTATTCTGCTGGATAGTGATGCGGAGGGTATGCATATCAGAAATCAGATGATCACTTGGAGAGGATTTGGCGAAATAGCCCAAATCCTCTTTTCTTTTGGCAGAAGCACCATGTCCTAAATGGTCATGTCCTACCACCATATACCCATGTTCTGTGAGAAAAGCGGCAAATTCTTCATATCGCATGATATGCTCAATCATACCGTGGGTAATCTGTAAAATGGCTTTATACGTTCTGCTATCAGGCAGCCATTTGACTGCATGAATCAGGGTTTCTTTATCGGAGGATAAAAAGGTAAAGTGTTCTGTAATCATAACGTTGCAATTTCCTTAATTTTTATACTTAACTTTGCATAGTAGTTTTCTTCAATCGGAACCGTTTGATCGGTCAGATAGGAAAACATCAGATCCAGGGATTTGCTACCCTGCCAATAGGGTTCCTGACAGATGGTGGCAGTGATGATTCCGCGGTGAAGCATTTCTACGGTAGTAGGAACATCATCAAAGCAGATGACCTTGATATCTTTATCCGGGGCAAGTTCAGCAATGGCCCGGCAGCCTCCATATACGCCGGCAGCAGCAAAGTAAAAAGCATTGATATCCGGATGTCGGGTTAGCATTTCAGAAACCCGTTCATAGCTTTTTTGATCATCGTCATAGTTTTCTGCCTGATCGATCACCTTGAAACGGGAGTCGGTTGAAAGCTTATCTACAAACCCGGAAAAACGCTGGGAATGACACAGGATATTAGGATCTCCGCTGATGATGCCCATGCGGACAGGACCGGAGGTAACAAGCATCATCAATGCACCTGCTGCAACACCGGAGTTATAGTAGTTGCTTCCCACGTATGCCAGACGTCTTGTGTTTTCAATATCGGAGTTTACGGTAATGACCGGGATCCCACTTTTGGATAAGAGGTTTAATTCGTTGCTTATTTTTTCATCATTATAAGGAGTGATGATAAGCCCCTGAATGCCTTCCTTCAGGCAGGCACGGATGGCAGAAAGCTGCGCGTCCGGATGATAAGCTACCCGCATGACCAGAATCTCACAGCCATAAACAGACACTTCTTCTGCCTTATCTTCAAACCCCTGCATAACTTCGTCAAAATAGGGATTCTTTTTGCTGAACATAATGATACCGATCAGGTATTTTTTCTTTTGAGCCGCAAGAGCCATCCCGGCTTTATTGGGCTTGTAATGGAGCTGCTTCATAATGGAGCGGATTTTTGCTTCTGTTTCAGCATTGACCGCACCCCGGTTATTCAGTACTCGGTCTACAGTGCCCCTGGAGACGCCGGCTAATTCTGCGATTTCTTTTATGGTTGCCATATAGTATATCCTGCTTTTGTTTTTTCTATTTCTTAATGTAACATGGAAAAAAACAGCGTGCAATAAGCACGTTTTATGAAAACAGAATATGTTTCGAAAAAAGAAAATATTCAGATATTCATACGGAGAATCGCACAAAAAGAAGAGGACAGATACGTGAAAAAGTACCAAAAATAAAATATATTATGAAAAACGATTGCCCCTGTTCCTGAAAAGAGTTATTATAAATACATAAGTTAGCGTGCACGTGCACGGTACAACGTGCATAATAGTAAAATACCGGCGTAGGGATGGAGAATCTATACGCTGGTTTTGTGACGAAATAATATAAGGAGGGCGCAAATGTTATACATAGGTATTGATCTCGGTACATCAGCTGTGAAGCTTTTGCTGATGGATGAAACAGGAAAGATTCACAAAATTGTATCCAAGGAGTATCCGCTTTATTTCCCTAATCCGGGCTGGTCAGAACAGAAGCCGGAAGACTGGTATGAGAAATCCATGGAGGGCTTGAAAGAGCTGATTTCCGAATGCGATAAGAGCCAGGTGGCTGGTATCAGCTTTGGTGGACAGATGCACGGTCTGGTTATTCTGGATAAAGACGATAATGTAATCCGTCCGGCACTTCTCTGGAATGATGGACGTACATATGAAGAATGCGACTATTTAAATAATGTAATCGGAAAAGATAAACTTTCTGAGTATACAGCAAACATATCCTTTACCGGATTTACAGCTCCAAAGATTCTCTGGGTAAAGAACAAAGAGCCGGAGAATTTTGCAAAGATCGCAAAGATCATGCTTCCGAAAGACTATCTGGCATATAAATTATCCGGTGTACATTGTACCGATGTTTCCGATGCATCCGGTATGCTTCTCTTTGATGTAAAGAACAGATGCTGGTCCAAAGAGATGATGGAAATCTGTGATGTAAAGGAAGAACAGTTAGCTAAGATTTACGAAAGCTATGAAGCAGTAGGAACACTGAAACCGGAACTGGCAGCAGAGCTGGGATTACCGGAAACCGTTAAAATCGTAGCAGGTGCCGGAGATAATGCAGCAGCAGCAGTTGGTACAGGCACTGTTGGAGATGGCAGATGTAATATCTCTCTGGGAACATCCGGAACCATCTTTATTTCCTCCAAAGAATTCGGCGTAGATAAATACAATGCACTGCATGCTTTTGCACATGCAGATGGCCACTATCATCTGATGGGCTGTATGCTCAGTGCAGCTTCCTGCAACAAATGGTGGATGGAAGAAATCCTGAAATCCGATGACTTTAAAGGGGAGCAGGCGGCTATCACAAAACTGGGCGAAAACCACGTATACTTCCTGCCATATCTGATGGGAGAACGTTCCCCGCATAATAATCCGAATGCCAGAGCAACCTTTATCGGTATGACCATGGATACCACCAGAGCAGATATGTATCAGGCTGTTCTGGAAGGCGTTGCATTTGCTCTTCGTGATTCCTTCGAAGTGGCAAAATCTCTCGGCATCAAGATCGAAAGGACAAAGATCTGTGGCGGTGGAGCAAAGAGCCCGTTATGGAAGAAGATCATTGCAAACGTACTGGGCATAAAGGTAGATGTTATTGAAAGTGAAGAAGGACCGGGCTATGGCGGCGCAATGCTGGCAGCAGTGGCATGCGGTGAATTCGCTTCCGTAGAAGATGCAGCCGAGAAGCTGGTAAAAGTAATTGACACTGTTGAACCGGATCCGGAACTGGTTGCAAAATATGATGCCAGATATCAGCAGTTCAAAGAGATTTATCCGACCTGCAAACCATTATTTGAGATCATCAAATAAGCACGGAGAGAATCCGAAACGAAAAAGTGCATGATACAAAAGAAAAGGGAGATATGAATCAATGCAGCAAAAATCCAAGAAGCCGGTCATAATACTTGCAGCGATTGCAGGTGTTGTAAGTATTCTTGCAGTGGTTGCAGCAGTGCTTGTCTATACCATGTTTATGACGCCTGAAAAACGTCTGGAACATCAGCTGGAACTGGGTAACCGATATCTGGAAGAAGCGGATTATGACAGTGCACTTGCGGCCTTCGACAAAGCAATCGAAATAGACAAAAAGAGCATCAAGGCATATGCGGGAGGTATTGCAGCCAGAAAAGAAATGGATGATACCGAGCAGCTTCAGGAATTTTATGAAAAGACCCTGGATGTAATGGAGGATCTGGACGAAGATATTCTGGAAGATAACGAAGATGATGTGATTGATATCTATTGTGATGCAGGCACGGTCTATGCAGAAGAGCCGGAAAAGGCAATGGATGCTTTGGAGTCCGGTTACAAACTGATGGACAAGGATAAACATATTTACAAAGCACTGACGAAAGAATATGGCGAAACCGCAGATGCAAAGACAGAAGAGGGTCAGTACGAGGATGCTTTGGAGATATATGACCGCTGGCTGGAGACAAACGAAGAGGACCAGACGGCAGTAGAAGGTCTGGATGATACACTGGAAGCATATATGAATGAATTAGTTGCGGAAGGTGATCTGGATAAGTGCCAGGAACTGGCAGATAAGTATGGAGATGTTTCCACCATCGATTTTGACACCTGGATCGCAGAAGCACAGGAAGAGCAGGAACGAAAGGCTGCAGAAGAAGCTGTCTTGTCCATGATTTATGAGTATATGTCCTCTAAAGATTATGTTTCTTTAGCCAGAATGAAGATGGATGGCGATGCAGATGACGTTTTTTATGAGATGGAGGGAGACCATATTTTATATGCTCCGGTTGGTGCAGATGAGTCCTACACGGGAAAAGCAGCGGGCATTTACACCTGCCCCAATGATTCTGATGATTACTACTTCTATTTTGGAGCAGTAACCGAAGGAAGCCGGGAGGGACAGGGAACCTCTTTTACAGCGGAAGGCTATAACTACTATACCGTAGATGACTTGACCTGGCAGAATGATACGCCAAACGGAAGTGCACATGTATATCAGGAAGGAGAAACCTCTTATTCGGACTATATTACCGTATCAGATGGAACCATGAAGGACGGCTTGTGGGATGGTCACGTTGCCAGGACACTGCAGGACGACGATATGTATTTCGATTTGAGTTATGATGCTTCTCTGGGTATACCGACTTCTGATGTAACGGAAGAATTCACCAGCGAACATACCTATGCCGGGCTCGGATATGATCAGTATGTCATCGCCTATGATTCTCAGGACGGACAGTATTGGTACACCTATCTGAAACATGGTGAAACGGTAGGAGCCATCGGTTATGCCGATTATTAATGGGATACCGATGATTTATAGAATACAAACGAAAACAGTACATATTATTATGAAGAGAAGGAGAAACCAACATGGAAATCAAAAGTGTAAAAGATGCCGCATTTCGTAAATACGGCAGAGTTATTTCAGAAATTGATTTTTCTGAACTTGTAGCAAAAATGGATGAAACTCCATTACCGGCAGATGTTGTTTATGAACCATCTGTTGAACTGCTGGAAGCACTTCCTGTTATGGAAAAGCTTCAGACAGCATATTACGGAGAGCTGCCGATTCAGATTGGCTACTGCAATGGTAACAACCACTTACTGAACGCATTAGAGTATCATCGTTCTTCCGAACTGGATATCGCAGCAACGGATGCGATTCTTCTTCTGGGAAGCCAGCAGGATATTACTGACGATTTTACCTATGATACCTCTAAGGTAGAAGCGTTCCTTTGTCCAAAAGGAGTAGGTGTAGAGCTTTATGCTACAACACTTCATTATGCGCCATGTAACGCAGGGGAAGGTGGATTCAAAGTAGTTATTGTACTTCCCAAAGATACCAATCTTCCATTGGATGAAAAACATGCAGGATATGAAGATGCCTTGATCACAGCAAAGAACAAATGGCTGATCGGTCATGCAGAAGGCGGACTTCCGGCAGGAACACACATTGGTCTCATCGGTGAGAATATTTGTGTGTAATATGGTATGAAAAACTGATTTGATAGAAGTTTTTTGAAATAGAAAACAAATTTCTTTGTAGCAGAAAATTGAAACAGAAATAGGAAGAGAAGCATTTTGCGGAATGTTCTGCAGGAAGCGCAGATTCCGCATTAAGCATAAATAAGGAGGAAAAACAAATGAACAATATTCCAAAAATTAAAATCGGTATCGTTGGTGTAAGCCGTGACTGTTTCCCGGCATCCCTTACCATCAACAGAAGAAAAGCTTTAGTAGAAGCATATGCAAAGAAATATGATGCAGCAGACATCTATGAATGTCCTGTTACTATCATTGAAAGTGAAATCGATATGGTAAATGCACTTGCAGACATCAAAAAAGCAGGATGTAATGCTCTTTGTGTATATCTTGGAAACTTCGGACCTGAGATTTCCGAAACATTACTTGCAAAACATTTTGATGGTCCTAAGATGTTTATTGCAGCAGCAGAAGAGAGTCAGAACGACTTAGCAGATGGTCGTGGTGATGCTTACTGTGGTATGTTAAATGCAAGCTACAACTTAAAACTGCGTAATGTACAGGCTTATATCCCGGAATATCCGGTTGGTGATGCGGAAGATTGTGCAGATATGATCAACGAATTCTTACCAATCGCTCGTGCATTAGTTGGTCTGTCCAACTTAAAGATCATCAGCTTTGGCCCAAGACCAATGAACTTCCTTGCTTGTAATGCTCCTATTAAACAGCTTTACAACCTGGGTGTTGAAATCGAAGAAAACTCCGAACTTGACCTGTATGAATCTTTCCTGAAACATGAAGGCGATGAAAGAATTCCAACCATCGTAAAAGAAATGGAAGAAGAACTTGGCGTTGGTAACAAAAAACCGGAAGTTCTGCCAAAACTTGCTCAGTATGAATTAACATTAACTGACTGGGTAGAAGCTCACAGAGGTTACAGAGAATATGTAACACTGACAACAAAATGCTGGCCTGCATTCCAGACCATGTTTGGCTTCGTTCCCTGCTACGTAAACAGCCGTATGGCAGCAAAAGGTATGCCTGTATCCTGTGAAGTAGACATTTATGGTACATTATCCGAGTTCATTGGAACCTGTGTATCTGAAGATGTTGTTACTCTTCTTGATATCAACAACTCTGTTCCAAAGGATATGTATGAAGAATCCATCAAGGGTAAATTTGATTATACTCATAAAGATACCTTCATGGGCTTCCACTGCGGTAATACATGCTCCAAGAAACTGGCATTCCATGAAATGAAATACCAGAAGATCATGGCAAGAGCACTTCCTGTAGAAGTTACAAACGGAACACTGGAAGGCGATATCATCCCTGGTGATATCACATTCTTCCGTCTGCAGTCTACAGCAGATTCTCAGATCCGCGCATATGTTGCAGAAGGTGAAGTTCTTCCGGTAGCAACCAGATCCTTTGGCGCAATTGGTGTATTTGCAATCAAAGAAATGGGTAGATTCTATCGTCACGTATTGATTCAGAAGAATTATCCACATCATGGTGCAGTTGCATTCGGACATCACGGAAAAGCTTTATTTGAAGTATTCAAATATTTAGGCGTTCCAATGGAAGATATCAACTATAATCAGCCAAAGAGTCTGCCTTATCCGACAGAGAATCCATTTGCATAAAAGCTATATATTAGATTGCAAACTGAGGCTGCCGCTTTTCACGAAGCGGCAGCCTTTTTTCTGGATTCGATGGCCTTCAGATTCAGAAAAAAGAGGGCGCTTCGTGTATTTGATTTGGATTGCGCAAAGAAGCGGCTCAGTGTTATTATCTATATGGTAGGAGAGAATATCATATATGAGTGAAGAAATAAAACAGATTGATCATCAGGAGCAGGAGAATGCGTCTGTAAAACAGTCAAATCAGCAGGAGCAGGAGAATACATCTGCAAAACAGGAAACAACAGCCTTTCGGATTATGGTGAAGGGTATTCTTGTCATGCTTGCAGTTGCAACCATTTGCTCCGTCTCCTTTTCCCTTTTAATGGACAGATCCGGAAATAAGGAAAACGAGAAACGCGAGATATATGATCATCATTATGTACTGATCGCAGACGATGCAGAAGATGAATTCTGGGATAAAGTATATGCAGGTGCCCAGAAAGAAGCAGAAAAAGAACATGTATATGTGGAAAAAATGGGAGACATTCTTGCAGTAGATTATTCTACAGAGGGTCTTATGAGAATGGCAATCAATTCTTCTGTGGATGGAATCATTTTATATGCAGAAGATACAAAAGAGATGACAGAACTCATTAATCAGGCTGTAGAAAAGGGGATTTTTGTAGTTACCATGCGGCAGGATATTGACAGCAGTAATCGTCAATGCTTTGTGGGAGTAAGCAGCTATGATCTGGGTCAGGAGTACGGTAAACAGATTCTGGAAATCCTGCAGACGGAGCCGGAAGCAGGAAGCATCAGTATTCTGGTAGACGAGAGCACCAATGAGTCAAGACTGAGCATGCTTACAATGGGTATCAAGGATGTACTGTCAGAAACCTTAGAAGAAGATATGATGCCGGATATCCGCATGCAGAGAATTGATACCTCGGATACGTTCAGCGCGGAGGAAGCAATCCGGGATATTTTTATGAATGAAACAGACCTTCCGGATATATTAGTATGTCTGAATAGTATTTATACACAATGTGCATATCAGGCAGTTGTAGATTATAACCATGTAGGAGATGTAAAGATTATCGGATATTACGCATCTAATACGATCTTGGAAGCAATAGAAAAGCAGATTGTTTATTCGACCATTCGAGTGGAGCCGGAAGAAATAGGAAAATCAAGCGTAACGGTTCTGAATGATTATCAACAGACAGGGTATGCCAATACTTATGTACCGGTAAGCATGAAGGTAATAGGTCAGAAGGAGGCAGTGCAGCTGCTGAACGAGGTGTCAGATGATGAAAATACTGGAAACTAGATGGAATAATGCCTCCCTACAACTGAAACTGACTATAAGCTTTTCCTTTACCTTGATCATCATTTTGGTTATGAACATATTTATGTATACAAACATCAATAAAATGATTGGTCGTGTAGATGAAGTATATGCCAGTAATATAAATCTGAATGAATTATCAGATGCTTTGGAACAGGTGCAGGATTCGGTAAAAGGATATCTGGATACAAAAAGTTCGGTAGCCTTGGATACCTATTATCGTGCCGAACAGGATTACCGGAGACTGCTTGAGAATCTGAATCAGGATATTACCGGTAATTATATGGAAATCATGGAAAAAAATATACATGAGCAGTCAGAAACTTATCTGAGTCAGGTATATGAAACCGTACAGGCAAAACGTGGACGAAATGTAGAGAAATATAAAGCCTCTTATGAGGAAGCAACCATTACCTATACCGATGTAAGAAACAGCATATTTTCATTGAATAATCAGAAATTCAAAAATAATACGGATAATTATATCATTCTTTTATCCTCGTTGCGGTATATGGAGTGGATCAGTACCTTTATCCTGATAATCATTGGTATTATTAACTTTGCCATGATTTTCCTGCTGACCAGAAATCTGACAAGGCCGCTTATTGACTTGTCCAAAGCAGCAAATGATGTGGCAGAAGGTAACTTTGATGTTGTGGTAAAATCTTCTGAAACAAAAGATGAAATTGGTATTGTGTCCAATGCATTCCAAAAAATGGTCGGAAATATTCAGCTGTATATTTTGGAAATCCGAAACAGTATGGAACGTGAAAGCCAGATGAAAGAGAAGGAGCTGCTGATGGAGAGCCGCATGAGGGAGGCTCAGCTCATGACTCTTCAGGCACAGATCAATCCCCATTTCCTGTTTAATACATTAAATGCCGGTGCACAGCTTGCCATGATGGAGGGCGCAGATAAAACCACAGAATTCATTGAGAATATGGCGGATTTTTTCCGTTATAATATTAAGAAAATGAATCAGGATGCAACGATCCTGGAAGAAATCCATCTGGTGGATAACTATATTTACATCATGAATGTTCGATTTACCGGAGAGATTCATTTTGAAAAAGAAGTAGATGAAACGGTACTGGATCATAAGGTACCCAGCATGATCTTACAGCCTATTGTAGAAAATGCAGTAAACTATGGTATTCGTAATATTGATTGGGAAGGACAGATCAGGCTCAGAATCTTCCATGAGGGCGATTTTGTTTACTTATCTGTCTGGGATAATGGAGCCGGTATGACCCGGGAAAAGATAGATCAGATTCTCCAAGGAGAGATTGGGGAGACCGATCTGAAATCCAATTCCAATGGAATCGGACTGGGGAATGTGATTGAACGAATACAGCTCTATACCGGAAGAGAAGATGTGATGGAAATCAAAAGCGAAGGGCTTGGAATGGGTACGGAATTTATCATTAAGGTTCCGGCACATGTTTAAAATAAGGAAGGACAACATATGTATCGTATATTGTTAGCAGATGATGAAGGAATTGTACTGAATTCGCTTCAATTTATTATTGAAAAGAATTTTGGAGAGCAGTTTGAAATAGAGACAGCAAAAACGGGACGTGGGGCCATTGAGCAGGCAGAGCATTTCCGGCCGGATATTATTTTTATGGATATTCAGATGCCGGGAATCAATGGTATTGAAGCGATTCGTGAAATCAAGAAAATGTTTCCCGCTATTATTTTTGTAGTGCTTACGGCATACGATAAATTTGATTATGCAAAGGAAGCTGTAAATCTGGGTGTATTTGAGTATCTGAATAAGCCGGTAAATCAGAAGGTCGTTGTAGATGTGGTGCAAAGGGCCATGCAGGAGATCGATACCAGACGTGAAAAGCGCAAATCAGATCTTCAGGTAAGGGAACGAATGGAAACGGTTATTCCTGTGATTGAAAATGGTTTTATCTACTCCATTCTTATGCAGGAGCATTTTGAAGAAGATGTGGAAAACTATAAGAATCTTTTAGGAATTACAGTTCCCTATGGCTATATGATGTCCGTTGTTTTTGGAGATAACCAGCAGGGAAGCTATATGACAAATGCAGTAGGATCCAGTGTGCAGGCGCAGACCACCTATTACGCAAAGGTACGGGAGATTTTGAAAGATGCTTTTTCAGGAAGTATTGTCGGAAGCATCAGTGCCAATAAACTTCCGGTATTCATTCCGACCTCTCAGCTGCATATGGAGTATAACGACCGAATTGAGTTGATCGAGAAATCCAGGTATGCAGTTAAGAATATGAATAAAGCTACCGGAATGATCTTCCGAATCGGGATTGGATCCATTCGAAAGATCAAGGATGCCAGAGCTTCTTATGATGAAGCAATCCGTGCGCTGTATTCTTCGAGGGGCAGTGTTGCTCATGTGGATGATCTGCCCATTGCAGTGGAATACGAGGATAACTATCCGATTGATACAGAAGATGCGATTTTTGAAAAACTTCGGGAAGGAAAGACCGAAGAATGTATGCTGGAAACAAGCAAATATTTTGACTGGCTCGCGCAGCAGTATGATACAGACCAGATGAGTGTTAAACTGAAAGTGTTGGAGTTTACTTTGCAGGCTGAATCTATCATGTACCGCAGCGGTGGACACACGTATCGATTTGGAAGCAGAAAAGATTATCTCTCCGAAGTATTTCATATGTCTGATAAAGAAAGTCTCAGACAGTGGTTTCTGGATAAAATGAGAAATGCAGCTCAGAATATGACCACCGGTAGTGAGGATCATACGAATCACCTGATACATAAGGCGAAAGAATATATTGATAATCATTTTCAGAAGGATATGTCACTGGATGATATTTCCAGAGAGCTGAATATCAGCCCGTATTATTTCAGCAAGCTCTTTAAAGAGGAAACAGGTGAAAACTTTGTGGAATATGTTACGGACAGGCGTATCAGTAAAGCAAAGCAGCTTTTACGGGATCCGGAAAAAAGTATCAAAGAAATATGTGCGGAAGTCGGATATTCCGATCCAAATTATTTCAGTCGTATTTTTAAAAAATATCAGGGTGTGACACCAACCGAGTACAAAGAACAGGTGGGAAGAGGAAATTAGGTATGCGAAAGTATGGAAAGAAAACCATAGCCTTGTTATTGGGAATAGCGATACTGGGAAGTATGCTTTTTACTACAGGCTGCGGGGCAGAGGAAAGCGATAATCATGCTGCAGAAGCTACGCAGAATGATAAAATACAAATCGGCTTTTCCATGGACTCTTTTATCATTGAAAGATGGCAGAGAGACCGGGATCTGTTTGTGTCAAAGGCCCAGGAGCTGGGTGCGGAAGTGAATATCCAGAATGCAAATGGCGATGTAAAGGAACAGATCTCCCAGATTGAATATTTCATTGAAAAGAAAATGGATGTCATTGTAATCGTGGCTATTGATGCAGATGCGCTATGTGATGTTCTGGCAAAAGCAAAACGGGAAAATATTAAAATCATTGCATATGACCGCCTGATCAGAAATGCGGATGTTGATCTGTATATTTCTTTTGACAATGAAAAGGTAGGCTCCCTGATGGCGGATTATCTGCTTCGCGCAGTAGGAAACAACGGTACGATCATTCGGATCAATGGTTCTCCTACGGATAACAATGTGAAAATGGTTTCCACCGGTTTTGAAAACGTACTGCGTGGAACCAATGTGAAAATCGATAAAGAAGTATATGCAGATGGCTGGCTGGCAGAAACCGGCTTTACGGCCACCAATGAATATCTTTCCACAGGAAAAGTTCCTATGGGAATCATGTGTGGTAACGATGGTATTGCAGCCCAGGCGATCAAAGCACTTTCGGAAAGCAGACTGGCAGGTAAGGTTTTTGTGGTAGGTCAGGATGCGGATCTGGATGCCTGCCAGAGAATCGTAGAAGGAACGCAGAGCATGACCGTATATAAACCCTTTGAAAATCTGGCCCAGAAGGCAGCAGAAGAGGCGGTTGCCATGGCAAAGGGTGAAGCACTGGAAACCGAAGATATGATTTTTGACGGAACCTATTATGTACCTTATGAAAAGCTGGAACCTATCGCTGTGACCAAAGAAAATATGGACGAAGTCATTATAGGTAAATTCCATCAAAAAGAAGAAGTATATTTGAATGTACAGGATTAGTTTCATATGAATTTTTTACTGGTAGCAATCAATGCAAAATATATTCATTCCAATCCGGCTATTTACAGTCTGAGACAGTTTGCGGGGGAGCAACTTTGGCCTTCTATCTCCCTGGCGGAATATACCATAAATCAGAGAATGGAAGAAATTCTGTCAGATATCTATAGGAGAAAGCCGGATGTGATAGGCTTTTCCTGTTATATATGGAATTGGGAGCTTGTACAGCAGATCATCGGTGAACTGCATAAGCTGGTGCCTCTTTTGCCAATCTGGCTGGGAGGACCGGAAGTTTCCTATGAATATGAAAGGGTGTTCCGGGATAATCCGGCAGTTACCGGTATCATGGTTGGAGAAGGTGAGGAGACCTTTCAGGAACTGGTCCGGGAATGTCGAGAACTGTTTAAAGCAGATGCTGAAACAAAAAGGGCAGCAGAAACCGACGGAGAAATAAGTTTGAAAGAGGCTTTCGGCTGTGAGCAGATAGGACCGGAACGAAGAAAAGAGTTTTACGCAGGCTGCGAAGGCCTTAGAGTACGGGGGACCGTTACCCGGAGTGGAAACTGGGGATATCGGGAACCGTTATCCATGGATCAGATACCATTTTACATATCTGCCTTATCAGAGCAGGAAGAGAAGCAGAATGAAAACAGGATCCTCTATTATGAAACCAGCAGGGGGTGTCCCTTCCGGTGCAGTTACTGCTTATCTTCTATAGATAAAAAAGTTCGTCTGAGAAGCTTTGAACTGGTGCAAAAGGAACTGCAGTTTTTCCTGGATAAGAAAGTGCCGCAGGTTAAATTTATCGACCGGACTTTTAACTGCAATCATGAGCATGCCAAACAGATATGGCGTTATATAAAAGAAAAGGACAATGGGATTACAAATTTCCACTTTGAAATATCAGCGGATCTGCTGAATGAGGAAGAGCTTGAAATCATGTCGGATATGCGTCCGGGACTGATTCAGCTGGAGATCGGAGTACAGACCACCAATGAGGAGGCGCTTCGGGCAATTCACAGAACTGCAAAGCTGGAACCGCTGAAACAGGCAGTTGCCAAAGTGCACAGCTTTGGGAATATTCATCAGCATCTGGATTTGATTGCAGGACTGCCTTATGAAGACCTGAAAAGCTTCCGCCGATCCTTTGATGATGTATACGAGATGAAACCGCAACAGCTGCAGCTGGGGTTTTTAAAGGTGCTGAAGGGCTCGGAGATGTTTGAGCGGGCAGAAGAATATGGTATTGTATATCAGTCGAAAGCCCCATATGAAGTTTTGTATACCAAGTGGCTATCCTATGAAGATGTGTTGGAACTGAAAAAAGTAGAAGAGATGGTAGAATTGTTCTATAACAGCAATCAGTTTACCCATACATTGCCGGTGCTGCAAAAGTTATTTGAAACACCTTATGAGCTGTTTCTTGCCCTGGCAGAGTTTTATGAAAAAAATGGATATTTTATCCATTCTCCGGCAAGAGCATATCGGTATCAGATACTGCTGTCCTTTGTATCAGAAAGAAAGCCGGAATTGCATGAATTATTTGCGGAGCTTTTAACCTTTGACCTGTATTTAAGAGAAAATGCAAAAAGCAGACCGGATTTTTCCAGGGAATTATATCCCTATAAAACCAGGATGACAGATTTTTACAAGAGACAAACCGAAAATTCCGATGTATTATCAGAGTATGTGGAAAAAGGATATGACAGTAAGCAGATGTTCCGGATGACCCATATGGAGGTATTTTATTATCCGGTCTGGAATCAGGAAGTTTTGGAACGCAAAGCGCTTACGGAACTGATGAAAAAAGGAGAAGAAAGCTTTGTTTTATTTGACTATGGAAAACGAAGCCCTCTGACACATGAAGCTTCTTTTTGTTGTGTAAGCATTTAAGATACACAAGTATAAAAATATTACCCAAAATGGTAAGCAAAATTTATAAACAGAAAGATTAAGAGAAAGATCTTTATACATGCAGAGGAAAGAAGGAACCTATGAAAAAAAGAACCGCACAGATCCTGCAATTATTAGAGCAGCAATACGGAACAGACTATGTGTGCTATTTGCATCATGAAAATGCATTTCAGCTGCTCATTGCAACTATGCTTAGTGCCCAGTGCACAGATGCACGTGTAAATATGGTCACAAAGGATTTATTTCAAAAGTATAAAACCGTAGAAGATTTTGCAGGCGCTGATCTGGAAGAACTGGAACAGGATATACATTCTACCGGATTTTATCATAATAAAGCAAAAAATATCATAGCATGTAGCAGGGATCTGTTGGAACGGTTCGGCGGAGAAGTACCCTCGTCCCTGGAAGACCTTACCTCTCTGGCAGGAGTAGGAAGAAAAACAGCTAATGTGATCCGAGGGAATATTTTCCATGAGCCAAGTGTGGTGGTAGATACCCATGTGAAACGAATCTCGAAAAAACTGGGCCTTACCAAGGAAGAAGATCCGGTAAAAATAGAATTTGATCTGATGAAAGAACTACCGAAAGAATATTGGATCTTATGGAATATCCATATCATCCGTTTGGGCAGAACCATATGCAAAGCTCCCACGCCGAACTGCGCAGAATGCTTTTTGCAGGGAGTCTGTATTGATTATGCCGACCGGCAGAAAAAGCATTAGGAGTTGTTCAAAAGGGTATGAATATCCATGGATTCCAGCATGGCAGTCAGTCGTTCCTTTTTGCCGGAGTGGTTAGGCAGTTCTTTTGCTTTGGAAATCAGGACAGTTATTTTATCCGGATCATGGTCCAGATAAATGTCAGCCAGCATTTTATAAGTAGAATTGATATCCGAACCTACATTTACAGCAAATTCCAGAACGGTCCGGGCGGCAGCAGTTTCCTGATGCTCTATCAGAAGAGATGCCCATTTATTTAAAGTGATGATCAGTTCCGTAAAGTTCTGATCATATTCTGACAAAAGGTTAATATTGGGTGCACCGTATTCCAGTTTCAGTTCCGTATTGGTTTTACCGGAAAAATTTACCATTTGGGATTGGGAAAGTGTATGCAGGGTCTGATGAACCTTCTCCATTTCCGGATCTTCCGAAAGGATATCCATGGGAAGCGTGTCAAAAGGAATCGAAACATAGGAAAGACTGTCCAGGGATTTTCGTCTGGTAGAATTTGCCTGCAGCTCTTTTTCCCAATACGCTTCGTTCGCCTTGGCTTCCTTTCTGGAGGAGCGCCTGAGCCATAAAGCCAGGAATATGATAAAGAGTATAAAACTTGCAAAGAACGGGAAATTCATATATAATTATCCGTACTGTCAAAGAGACAGAATCCTTTCTGAAGTATGAGGTGATGGGATGTTCAACAGAAACAAAAAAATAGTTCGTATCGTTTCCGGAGTTATTATTCTTTTACTTGTGCTTTCCATGCTGGCATCGGTGCTGGTGTATCTGTAAGCTTAAATGTAGTATAAAGTGATGAGTAAGTAAAAATCAATCAGAAACGAAAAGAGTTTATATATTTATGAGAAATTTGTGGAAAAAAATGCTGACACTGGCAGTTCTTACCGGCTTACTACTGGGAATGAGCATCAGTGTACAGGCAAAAGAAAACACAATTGAATCAGGGGTCAGAATCGGAAATATCGATGTTTCCGGAATGACAGAAGCAGAAGTGAAAAGCCGGATCCATGGTTTTATTGCTTCTCTGGAAGATGTAAATATTACGTTGCAATACAGTCCGGACAAAGAAGTTGTAGTCACAGCCGGCGATATTGGCATATGCTGGGAAAACGAAGATGTTCTGGAACAGGCAATGTCTCTGGGAAAACAGGGTAATGTAGTTCAGCGCTATAAAGCCATGACGGATTTACAGAGAAATGGCCAGTACTATCCACTGGAGCTTGGCATAGACCGGGCAGCAGTTTCTTCCATTTTGACAGAGCAGTGTGCCGTCTATGATCAGGAAGCCATCAGTGCATCTTTAAGCAGAGTGGATGGAACATTCCAGATTCAGGAAGGCCAGACCGGCTATGTGCTGAATGTAGAAGCGTCTACCGATGCTATTTCATCTTATTTACAGGATAACTGGAACTATGAGGACAGCACCATTGCCCTGGTCGTAGATGTAGATCAGCCCAAAGGGGATGCAGAGGTTCTGGCAAAAGTAAAAGATGTACTGGGTACCTATACCACAGCTTATAAAACATCCGGACCTTCCAGATGTACCAATGTTGCAACAGGATGTAATCATCTAAATGGTATCACTCTGTATCCCGGGGAACAGGTATCCGTACTGGATGAGATTACACCATTTTCGGAAGCAAATGGATATATGATGGCTGGTTCTTATTTAAACGGACAGGTGGTGGAAAGTCTTGGCGGTGGTATCTGCCAGGTATCTACGACCCTTTATAATGCTGTCCTGCGTGCAGAACTTCAGGTGGATGAACGATCCAACCACTCTATGATCATCAGCTATGTGGAGCCTTCCGAGGATGCAGCCATTGCAGAATCTTCCGGAAAAGATTTCAAATTTACCAATAATACCGAGTATCCGATTTATATTGAGGGATATACAACATCCGATAAGACCATAACCTTTACCATTTATGGGGTAGAGACCAGACCGGAAAACCGTGTGGTTGAGTATGAGAGCGAAATCCTGGAAAAGAATGTTCCGGAGGTTGAGAATATTATCCAGGATCCCGGTAAACCTATCGGTTATGTAAGCGTGCAGTCTGTACACATCGGTTATAAAGCACGTCTGTGGAAAGTTGTAAAAGAAGATGGTGTGCAGGTAAGCCGTGAACAGATAAACAGCAGTAATTATAAAGCAGTTCCCCGCACCGCTACAGTTGGTACTGCTACTTCCAATCCTGATGCATATAATCAGCTCCAGGCGGCAATCGCCACTGGGGTTATTGACCATGTAAAAGCAGTCGCGGGTGCACTGGCGGCGCAGGAACAGGCACAGCAGCAGGTAATAGTGGAAGATAATGGAAATGGAGCAACCGACGGTTGAAACTGGGAACGATATGCAGACAGTAATGATTTATGATGAAATAAATAGAAAAAAGGGCACAGCAGATAAGGAATGCTATGCTCTTTTTGTGTCTGTAAAAGCAGAAAAGCTGACGGTGAAAGAGCGAAAAGCCTTTTTTGCAGATCATGATGTGGTTATGATCGGTTATGCAGGTTTGGCCGGTTCTGTCATACTGGCTGAGCACGAAAAAGAAAAGCTGGCGGAGCGCTATCCGGAAGTTTTTATAAAAAATGCCATTGCTCAGAGGACTCTGTTGCAGAAAGTACCGGAGGCCGCCACCGCCGTTATGTCCGACGAGTGCGCAGTATACCATTTGGGAAAAGCCGGAGTGTTTGACGGGCTTTGGAAAATGGCACAGATTGCAGGCGTTGGACTGGAAATAGAATGTAAACAGATTCCGGTAAAACAGGAAACTGTGGAAATATGCAATTTTTTTGATATCAATCCATATGAACTTTTCTCTACAGGAGCCTCTCTGGTATTAGCTCCAAACGGATATCGTCTGATTCATGAATTGCAGAAGATGGAAATACCGGCAGCCATAATCGGTGTTACCACGAATGGAAATGACAGGGTCGTGGTAAACGGGGAAGAGAAGAGGTTTCTGGAAAAAAGGTATCAGGATGCACTGTTGCAGATCCATCCGGAATACATAAGTGAAGCTGATAAAGTCTGGTGATGGGAAAAAGGCTTCCTGAAATAAAGTTACTTAAAAACAGAAAGTGATTTATCAAAAGAAGGATAAGAAAAAGAAAGGAAAGATCATGAGAGAGAAATTATTAAGTATCATCGAGAAAAACAGTCGCATTGAATTGAAGGACCTGGCTGTTATTCTTGGAATGGAAGAAATCGACATAGTAAACGAATTGCAGAAATGTGAAGAAGAAGGTATTATCTGTGGGTATCATACACTGATTGACTGGGATAAAGTAGGTATCGAAAAGGTTTCTGCTTTGATCGAAGTGCGTGTAACACCTCAGAGAGGTCAGGGATTTGACAGTATTGCAGAACGCATCTACAAATACCCGGAAGTACATGCTGTTTTTCTCATTTCCGGTGGTTATGATCTGCTGGTTTCCCTGGAGGGAAAGACCCTTCGGGAAGTTTCTGCATTTGTATCCAATAAATTATCTACGTTAGATACTGTGATCAGTACAGCAACCCACTTTATTCTGAAAAAGTACAAGGATCACGGAACCATTTTAACGCAGAAATATGAAGATACCAGGGAGAAAGTGACACCATGAGAAATCCATTAGCAGATAAAGTCGTTGAGATCAAACCTTCCGGTATTCGTAAATTTTTTGATGTAGTAAATGAGATGCCGGATGCCATCTCTCTGGGTGTTGGAGAGCCGGATTTTGACACACCGTGGCATATCAGAGATGAGGGTATCTATTCTTTGGAAAAAGGGCGTACTTTCTATACATCCAATGCCGGATTGAAAGAATTGAAAATTGAGATTTGTAATTATTTAAAAAGAAAGCAGAATCTTTCCTATGATTTTGCTAAAGAAGTACTGGTAACAGTAGGTGGTTCGGAAGCTATCGATATCGGCCTTCGTGCCATGCTGAATCCCGGTGAAGAGGTACTGATTCCACAGCCCAGCTATGTTTCCTATGAACCTTGTACGGTATTGGCAGGTGGCGTTCCTGTTTTTATTAATCTGAAAGCAGAAAACGAATTCCGCCTGACAGCAAAGGAATTGGAAGCAGCGATTACGGAAAAGACAAAAGTGCTGATCCTGCCATTCCCCAATAATCCGACAGGCGCTATTATGGAAAGAAAAGATCTGGAAGAAATCGCAAAGGTCTGTATAGAAAAGGACATTTTTGTGATGTCGGATGAGATTTATTCCGAGCTGACCTATAAAGAAAAACATGTTTCTATTGCAGAGATTCCGGGAATGCAGGAAAGAACGATTCTGATCAACGGTTTTTCCAAAGCCTTTGCCATGACTGGATGGAGACTTGGTTATGCCTGTGGACCGGAGACTATCATCACACAGATGACTAAGATTCATCAGTTTGCCATTATGTGTGCACCTACTACCAGCCAGTATGCAGCAGTAGAGGCTCTTCGAAATGGAGATGAAGATGTAGCAGAGATGCGGGAAGCATATAATCAGAGAAGACGTTATCTGGTGCATGCTTTCAAAGAAATGGGACTGGAATGTTTTGAACCCTTTGGTGCATTTTATATTTTCCCAAGCATCAAGGAGTTTGGCATGACAAGTGACGAATTTGCCACCAGATTTTTAAAAGAAGAAAAGGTGGCAGTAGTGCCGGGTACAGCATTTGGTGATTGTGGAGAAGGATTCCTGCGTATCTCTTATGCGTATTCCCTGGAGAATCTGAAAATAGCAATAGGAAGACTGCAGAAATTCGTGGAACGTTTGAGAGCAGATAAGTAAATCGAATCAAATAGAAACAGTATACTCCCCTTTGCGTTTGCAAGGGGGAGTATTGTATAAAGACAAAGAGCTAAATAAAGGAGTAAACAATGCATATTGTATTACATCAGCCGGAAATCCCGGCAAATACAGGAAATATCGGAAGGACATGTATAGCAACAGGTACCAGCCTGCATCTGATAGAGCCTTTGGGATTTCGTTTGGATGAAAAGAGTATCAAACGCGCCGGTATGGATTACTGGGAGCATCTGGATGTGACTCGTTATATGAATTATCAGGAGTTCATGGAAAAACATCCGGGAGCCAAAGTCTGGCTGGCAACAACGAAGGCAAAGCGAAGCTATGCAGAGGTATCCTTTGGACCGGACGATTTCATTATGTTTGGAAAAGAAAGTGCCGGCATACCGGAAGAAATTTTGGTAGATCACGAGGAAGATTGTATCCGGATACCAATGCTGCCGGAAATCAGATCCCTGAATTTATCCAATTCCGTGGCAATCGTACTGTATGAAGCCCTGAGACAAAATCATTTCTCCAGTATGCAGATGGAAGGGGAATTGCATCGTCTTCGTTGGAAAGGGAGCTCTCTTTAATGGAATGAGATTTCCTGAAGCGGAAGCGTGCCTTTTCAGGAGGGGCCGGGCTACAGGATGTTTTTTCTGCGGCAAAATATTTTTATCCCAGGAGCTTCTTTCTTTACGATAAAGTATATTTTTCCAAAGCTGTACACCCGGGAGATACTTGTTCTTTTTGCATCAGACACTGTTGGCAAAAATCCGTCTAGAGATTGCCACTGCAGATAAACAAAACGTAAGCCGGCATTTCACCCGTTTAAGACGTTAGTCGCGTTTGAAATGCCGGCTTTTATCACGATTTTGTGTTCTGCAGTGAGCAATCTTAGGATTTTTTCCCCAGTGTCTGTGTAAAAAGGAACAAGTTCTCCCGGTTGTTCATCCGAGGAAAAACATACTATCCAGAAAGAAGCTCCTGGGATATATTTTGCGAGCAGAAAAAACATCCTGTAGCCCGGCCCCTCCTGAAAAGGCACGCTTCCGCTTTAGAAAATCTCATTCGCTAAAGAGAACTCCCTTTCTTAATCTTCATCCTCTACAATCGGCAGGGAGAAGATGAATTCGGTACCTACGCCTACGGTGCTGATTACGTTAATATGCTCTTCGTGAGCATGAATGATCTCTTTTGTAATGGAAAGACCAAGGCCGGTTCCTTTTTTATCCTTTCCACGAGACAGATCGGACTTGTAAAAACGGTCCCAGATGAGTTTTAAGTCTTCTTTCGGAATACCGATACCGCTGTCTTTCACGGAAACGAAAATCTTATTTTTCTTTTCAGTTGTTTCGATTTTGATGATAGAGTCATGGTGACTGAACTTTATGGCATTATCCAGCAGGTTGTATAGAACCTGCTGGATTTTTTCCAGATCCGCAAGTACCGGCATTTCCTCGCCGGTGAGAATCAGCTCAATAGAAATAGATTTCTTCCGGCAGGTGCCTTCGAAGGAAGCTGCGGTGTTTCGAATCACTTTGTTTAAATCAAATACGGATTTCTCTAAGATAACTCCCTTGGTATTCAGGTTATTCAGAGTAAGCAGAGAGTTGGTCAGTTTGGTCAGACGATCCGTTTCGTTTAGCACAATTCCCAAATATTTTTCATGCATTTCCGGAGGAATGGTGCCATCGATCATAGCCTCCAGATAACCCCGGATGGAAGTAAGGGGAGAGCGGAAGTCATGGGATACATTGGCTACAAATTTTTTCTGGTTATCTTCTGCACGGGCAATTTCACTGGCCATGTAATTCAGAGAAGCTGCCAGATAGCCCATTTCATCTTCACTTTCTACCGAAAACTCATAGTGCATATTTCCGGAAGCGTACTGTTCGGTTGCTTCTGTGATCTTACGAAGGGGCATATACACAATCTCCGTAAAGAAAATCAGAATGATCAGGGACAGAACAAAGAGGATGATCAGCATGATATAGGAAATATTTAAAATGCTGTTGGATTCCTCACGGATGGAATCCATGGAGGTGTGCAGGACAACATAGCCCTGTACACGGAAGTTGTAGGTAATAGGAGCAAAAACGCTCATTACTTCATGATCAAAGGAATCAAAGAAAGTACCGATTGTATAGTAGGAACCGCCGGTGATCGTGGGATCAAAGTTTTCAATGATAATCTCCTGATCAGGACTTAAGGCAGAGGCTGAGTTAAGCACCATACGACCGGATGGATTGATGATCCAGATTATGGAATCGGTAAAAGCAGCCAGTGACCCAAGCTGATTTTGTACTGTATCCAGAGAAGTCTGGTTACGATACAGATCCATAGCGTAGGTATTGGCGATCTGGGTTGCCTCCTTATAAAGGGCCTCCGACCTTTCTTTCTTTACGTGATCCAGGGTCATATTGGAAACGAAGGTTGCCACTACAACAAATCCAAAAAAACCGAAAATCAGATATGCAACAATAAATTTCAGATATAGCGTTTTTCTCATATAGAAGTTCCTTTTGTTTTGAGAAAGTTTTTTACTTTAAAAAGTTTTCCTACTTTATGAAAGGAAAGTTCTTTCCATTTTAGGCGGTTTCTATTTTACTTCAAACTTGTATCCGATACCCCAAATAGTAGAAATCTTCCAGCTTTCATGGTCGCTGATTTTTTCCCGGAGACGTTTGATGTGAACATCTACTGTTCTGGTATCGCCAATATATTCATAGCCCCAGATCTGATCAAGAAGCTGTTCTCTGGTAAAAACATGATTGGGAGAGGATGCCAGGAAATACAAAAGCTCCAGCTCCTTTGGAGGCATTTCTACCGGATGCCCCATATACATAACAGAATAGTTGGTCTGATTGATGATCAGGTCCGGATATTCCACACATTTTATATCGGACTGGGGATTGGCCTGAGTGGAAGGTTTATAGCGCCGCAGAACAGCTTTTACACGGGCAACCAGTTCTTTGGAGTCAAACGGTTTTTCCATATAGTCATCGGCCCCCATTTCCAGACCAAGTACCTTGTCAAAGATTTCACCCTTGGCAGAAAGCATGATAATAGGCAGAGAGGATTTTGCACGGACTTCCCGGCAAACCTGATAACCGTCGATACCCGGAAGCATCAGATCCAGAAGCATCAGGTTGGGCTTAAAGGTTTCCACCGCTTCCAGAGCAGATTCTCCGTCGTTTACAATCATGGTTTCAAAGCATTCCTTGATCAGATACAAAGAAATAAGCTCTGCAATATTGTTATCATCATCTACAATTAAAATTTTCTGTTTTACAGCCATTTTCATTCCCCTTTCCTATTTTTACTCTGAAGCTGCTTCTGCAGCAAATGATAAAACGTATTCATAAGCTATTTTTTAAATTCTGCAATGGTAACGCCTGCGTCACCTTCTCCAAACTCTCCCAAACGGAAGCTTTCCACATATTTAATGCGTTTCAGATATTTATGCACTGCATTTCGAAGTGCGCCGGTGCCTTTCCCGTGGACGATACGCACACTTGGCAGATGGGCAAGATAGGCATCATCCAGATATTTGTCCAGCTGGGCCATTGCTTCATCTACAGTCATGCCAAGCAGATTGATTTCCGTAGAGACAGAAAGTGATTTTGACATTTTGATCTTGCCGGAATGCCCCTTCTGGAAAGATAAATTACCCGGACCGGTAATGGTTTCTTCCTGAATAAGAATCAGATCCTTTATATTTGTCTGTGTACGTATAATACCACATTGTACAAACAGATTGCCTTTGTGGTCCGGAAGACTGCTGACAGTGCCTTTCAGTCCCATGGACAGGATTTTCACAGAGTCACCCAGTTTTAAATCGGTAGCCTTCAGGGTAGAAGAGGGTGCAGGTTTTTTTGCAGCTGCGCCAATGGAAATCTTGTTATTCTTTTCATCAATCTTCTTACGAAGCTTCTGGCGGGACTGCTCTAAGTCTTTCATGGATGCTCCCGGGCCGGCTGCCTGAAAAGCACGAATGGTCTGGTCAGCCACAGTTTTTGCTTCCTGCAGAATGTTACGGGCTTCTTCATTGGCTTCTCGCAGAATCCGTTCTTTGGAAGCCTCCAGTTTTTCCTGTTTGGAAGTGAGCTTTTCTTTCAGTGCCTCGATTTCTTTTTTATAAGAGCTGATCTCTGCTTCCTCTTTTTCGATGGTGAGCCGGCTCTTTTCCAGATCCGAAATCAGATCTTCAAAGTTCTCTTTTTCTTCTGTGATCTGCTGTTTTGCAGCATCTATGATAAAACCGGGCAGGCCAAGCTTGGAAGAAATGGCAAAGGCATTACTCTTTCCCGGGATACCGATCAGGAGACGGTAGGTTGGACGAAGAGTTTCTACATCGAATTCACAGCAGGCATTTTCCACAAAAGGAGTGGAAAGTGCGTACACTTTTAATTCGCTGTAATGGGTGGTTGCCATAGTGCGGATGCCTTTTCCATGCAAATGATCCAGAATGGCGATAGCCAGGGCAGCGCCCTCTGTAGGGTCTGTACCGGCCCCCAGTTCGTCAAACAGACAAAGGGAATATTCATCGGCACTTTTCAGGATCTGGACGATATTTGTCATATGAGAAGAAAAGGTGGATAAGCTTTGTTCAATACTCTGCTCATCACCAATGTCTGCGTAAACTTCCCGAAAGACAGATAACTCGGAACGGTCCAGCGCCGGAATCTGCAACCCGGCCTGTCCCATCAGGGTGAACAGTCCTACGGTCTTAAGAGAAACCGTCTTACCACCGGTATTAGGACCGGTTATGACCAGCAGATCAAAATCTTTTCCAAGCTGTATATCAATAGGAACTACTTTATGTTTATCAATGAGCGGATGACGCCCTTTCCGAATATGAATGGAACGCTCTTCGTGGAAAATCGGACGGGAAGCTTTCATATCCAGTGCCAGGGATGCCTTGGCAAAAATGAAATCCAATAACGTCATAATACGACAGTTTTCCAAAATGGCAGGAACCATTTCTCCGGTCTGAGCACTCAATCCGGCCAGAATCACTTCGATTTCGTCCTTTTCCTCTGAGCCCAGTTCTTTTAATCTGTTGTTTAAAGAAACTACAGCAGCAGGTTCAATGAAATAGGTACTGCCGGTAGAGGACTGGTCATGAACCATACCGGGAACCTGAGCTTTATATTCTGATTTTACCGGAATACAGTAACGGTTATTTCGTTGTGTTACTACAGCGTCCTGCAAGTAGGTACGATAGGAGCCATTTACCATGGAAAGAAGTTGGCTGTGGATTTTATCACCGGTGGCGGCAATTTCCCGACGGATTCTTTTCAGATTCGGGCTGGCATCATCGGCGATCTCCTCTTCGGAAAGAATACATCGGCGGATTTCTGTAGAAATCGGTGTACATGGCTCCAAAGTATCAAAATAGACTGCAAGAGAATCGTATTCTTCTTCCTCTGCAGTTCTTTCATTTCTTCCATATGCTTTTACCCGTGCAGTATTTTCCAAAAGCCGGGCAATCTTCAAAAGCTCACCGGCGGATAATACACTGCCGATTTCCAGGCTGCGAAGGCTCATGCCCAGATCTTTGTTATTTCCAAAATTGGTACTTCCTTTTTTGAGCAGGCGATTAACAGCATGCTCTGTTTCCAGCTGGCTCTGTTCAATGGTGGAAAGGACTACAGAAGGCCGAAGCGACCGGCACATGGCACGACCGGGATCGGATGTGGCATGTGCGGCCAGCATTTCTATAATTTTAGGGAATTCTAAAACCCGTAAACTCTTGTCGTTCATATTTCTTATTTACCTCCGGGAAACTATTCTTATATTATCATATCCCGATGCGCATTTGAACGAAATTCTTTACAACTATCTTTAGAATCGACTATACTGAATAGGAATGAAAATGGTTTCGAAATCATTTTTATAGAAAGAAAGCTGGAAACGGGGATTATGATGTCAGATCAGGAAGAAAAAAAGCAGAATATAGAAAAAGGTCGGAATATAGAAAAGAATTGGAATACAGAAAAAAAACAGAATATGGAAATGAAGCAGAATACAGGGAAAAAGCAGGTGGAGGAGCAGGGAAACCTGGATATGGAACGGTCTGATGCGATTCACTTTATGCAGGAAAAGATGAAAGAACGCCCTGTTAACAGAAAAAAACTACTGCGTAGAACCATCATTACCGTTTCCCTGGCAGTTGTTTTTGGTATTGTTGCGTGCATTACATTCCTGCTGTTGGAGCCGGTGATCAGCAAAATGTTATATCCGGAGGAGAAGCCCCAGGTTGTAACATTTCCTACAGAAGAGGAAGAGGTTCTGCCGGAGGATATGGCAATCGACGATAGTGAATTGGAGATCTCCGGACAAAAGGGAGAGAATCTGCAGCTAAATGGCTCTTTACAGGGGGATCAGCCACTACCTGAACCAGAGGCTATACCGGAGGATGCCCAGAAGCCATTATCGATAGAAAGCTATTATGGATTATTTGAAGAAATGTCTGCTCTGACAAAGGAAATCCAGACGTCCATGGTAACGGTTACTGCAGTATCTTCAGATACAAATTGGATCAATGATACGTTACAGAATGAAGGAACCACTTCCGGCGTAATCGTTGCGGATAATGGAAAAGAATTACTGATCCTGGCGAAATGTGAAAAACTTCTGGATGCAGATAGCATCTCTGTGGCCTTTTGTGACGGGGCAAATAAGGACGCGACCATAAAGGAAATGGATAAAATGACAGGATTCGGAATTCTGGCAGTACCATTTTTAAATCTGTCAGATAGTACATTAAATACCATCACCTATGCTACTCTGGGAAGTTCCCTTGCAGCTCCTTTAACGGGGAGACCTGTAATCGCAGTAGGTGCACCCATCGGAATTGCTAATTCGGTATGTTATGGGACCGTTACTTCAGAGGGAACAGCACTTGGTCTGACGGATTCCAACTATAAGATCATGACCACAGATATTGCGGGAAGCAAAAACGGAAGCGGAGTATTAGTGAATCTGACCGGCCAGGTAGTAGGAATCATATATGATAAATATGTTTCAGAAAATGTGACTAACCAGATTTGTGCAATCGGTATTTCGGAACTGAAGAAAACCATTGAAAAAATGTCAAACGGTGATTCCATGACTTATCTGGGACTACATGGAGCAGAGATCAATAATGATATCCGAAGCGAATTTGATATTCCATATGGAGCTTATATTACCGGAATCGAGATTGATTCCCCGGCGATGAAAGCAGGGATACAAAGCGGTGATATTATCGTAAAAGTAGATCATACAGAGGTGGTAACATTCGGAGAACTGGTAAGTTTTTTGAATAAAACAAAGAAAGATCAGGTTCTGACACTTACCATTGCAAGACAGGGGCAGGATCAGTATCAGGAGATGCAGCTGGAAGTCATCGTGGGGGAACAACCATAACAGGAGATTTCCAATAGAAAATCCGTGACAGCAACAGCCTTACAGAATATAGAGTTAGAACATCAAAAAGAAACGAGGATTTGAGCATATGAAATATATAAAAGATTACCATGACGGGGACAGAGTATTTGATATTTATCTTTGTAAACAGAAATCATCTGCAGTTACAAAGAACGGAAAAGCATATGATAATGTTATTTTACAGGATAAAACCGGAACCATTGATGCAAAAATCTGGGATCCCAACAGTGCCGGGATTGCAGAATTTGAAGCGATGGATTATGTAGAAGTATATGGGGATGTGACCAGTTTTCAGGGAACTCTTCAGGTGAACATCAAGAGAACCCGTTATGCCCAGCCGGGAGAATATGATCCGGCCAATTATCTGCCGGTCAGCAGATATAATGTGGAAGAAATGTTTGGGGAAATCACAGGTTATATTAAAAATATGGAAAATCCTTATTTGAAAAGACTTTGTGAAATGATCTTTCTGGAAGATGCTGATTTTCAGAAGAAATTTAAAATGTCCTCAGCGGCAAAAAGCGTTCATCACGGATTCATCGGAGGTCTGGTAGAGCATACGCTGAGTGTAACAAAGCTCTGTGAGTTTTATTGTACCAGATATCCGAAATTACATAAGGACCTGCTGATTGCAGCCGCGTTATGCCATGATATCGGGAAAGTAAAGGAACTTTCCGCTTTCCCGTTAAATGATTATACCGATGAGGGAAATTTTCTGGGACATATCGTTATGGGCTCAGAGATGGTTGGGGAAAAGATTAACCAGATAAAAGGATTCCCGTTGAAACTGGCAAACGAATTAAAGCATTGTATTCTTTCCCATCATGGAGAACTGGAATTTGGCTCGCCCAAGAAGCCGGCGATTATGGAAGCAGTGGCACTTAATTTTGCAGACAATACCGATGCAAAGATGGAAACCTTCACAGAGATTCTGGAAGGAACCACAGAAAAAGGCTGGCTGGGATATAATCGTTTGCTGGAATCCAATATTATTTCAACTCAGATGGAATAATTTGTGTACGGGGAAAATGGCATGAGTTATCAGAAAAATCAGATGGTTACAATTGAGATAGAAGATATCGGAGCAGACGGGGAAGGCATCGGGAAAATCGATGGCTTTCCTCTTTTTGTAAAGGATGCTGTTCCGGGAGATTTGGTGGAAGTGAAAATAGTAAAAGCGAAAAAGAATTACGCTTTTGCCAGATTGGAAAAAATACTGGAACCGTCTCCGGACCGCACCGATCCGCCCTGTCCTTTTCACAGACAGTGCGGAGGCTGTCAGATACAGGCTCTATCTTATGAAAAACAGCTCGCCTTTAAACAGCAGAAAGTAAAGAACAACCTGATGCGTATCGGTGGATTTGAAGAGGGATTGCTGGACCGGATCATGGAACCCATTATCGGGATGGAGGAGCCATGGAGATACCGGAACAAAGCTCAGTATCCGGTGGGGTATTCCAAAGAAGGAGAACTGATTACCGGGTTTTATGCAGGCCGGACTCATTCCATTATCGCCAATACGGACTGCCTTTTAGGAGTCACAGAAAATAAAGAAATATTGGAAAGCATTCTTTCTTATATGAGAGAGAACGGTGTGACAGCATATAATGAAAAAACCGGAAAGGGTCTGATTCGCCATGTGCTGATTCGTAAGGGATTTACCAGTGGACAGATCATGGTATGCCTGGTGGTAAATGCCAGGCCGGAACAGAAAAAAGGGATTGGCTTGTGCGAGAAAAGCGGCCTTCCATCCCGGAAGAAAAAGAATGGGCTTCCGGTACAGGAGAAAATGAACAGGCTTCCGGCCTGGGAAAAACTATCGGAGGTATTGGAAAAAATACCAGGAATGACAAGTGTGTCACTTAATTATAATTGGGAAAACACCAATGTGATCATGGGGGACGTAACAGAACTCATCTGGGGAGAAGATACCATAAAGGATACGATTCACTTATTGGAAGTAAGAGGAAATGATTTTTATCCAACGGATACCGAAGTCACCTATGCCATATCTGCCAGAAGTTTCTATCAGGTGAATCCGGTACAGACAGAAAAGCTGTATTCTACTGCACTTGCCTATGCGGGGCTTACCGGAGAAGAAACGGTTTGGGATCTGTATTGTGGAATCGGAACGATTTCCCTGTTTCTGGCAAAGCGGGCGAAAAAAGTATATGGGGTAGAAGTCATAGAGCAGGCTATTCTGGATGCCCGAAAAAATGCCAGGGAAAATCAGATAGAGAATGCGGAATTTTTTGTGGGAAAAGCGGAAGAGGTGCTGCCTGCAGAATACGAAAAAAATGGGGTCTATGCAGATGTGATCGTAGTAGATCCGCCACGAAAAGGCTGCGATGAGATGTGTCTGAATACGATTTTGAAAATGGCACCAAAGAAAGTCGTATATGTGAGCTGCGACAGCGCAACGTTGGCCAGAGACTTACGCATTTTATGTGATGGAGGGTATGAACTGAAAAAGGTGAGAGCCTGCGATCAGTTCTGCCACAGCAGTCATGTAGAAGTTGTAATCTTATTGCAAAGAACGTAGGAAATAAATGAATGAAAAAATACGAAGACAACCACCCGGACAAGGGAGGCTGCCTGCGTATTTTTATTGAAAAGGTATACGACATAAAGATCAACAGACAAATCGGCAGAGAAGATTATATTGCTTCTGCCTGATGTAATTTCTGGGCATCTTGACCAAGGGTATCCATAATTTCTGTTACTCTTTCAATGCTTTTCAGATTCCGGTTACAGTTACTCAGAGTTTCATTTGCACTTGCAGTTACTTCTTCTGTTACAGCAGACACATTACTGATATTTTCCACTACCTGTTTGTTGGCATTTTCCACAGCCTGCACTACCTGCTGCAATTGCTCGGCCTGTTTGGAAATCGCCCGGTTGCACTGTTGGTCTGGGCAGCCAAACCTGAGATTTCGCTGGCTACTACTGCAAAACCTCTTCCTGTTTCTCCTGCTCTGGCTGCTTCGATGCTGGCATTCAGTGCCAGAAGAGAAGTCTGATCTGCCACATTGATGATCAGTTCTACGATATTCTGCATCAGTCTGGCGTTTTCCTTCAAGCCGCTCATTTCATTGGCAACCACATTGCCGGAAGATTCGGATACTTTTACCTGTTCAAGCAGCTCGTTCATTACTTCCTGTCCGGCATCCAGATTACTTTCCGCATTCATCAGCTCTCCGGCAATCTGCTCAGTAGATACGGATACGTCCTTGATATAATCATCGATTTCATTGGTACTTTGCTGCTGCTCCATGATGGCCTGCACTGCATCATTTGCGCCACCGGTCATATCTTTCATAGAATGCTGCGTAGCACCGATGGCATTTTTCAGTTCATTTGTTTCTGCGATGGCTTCCTCAATATTTTTCATGATGCTGTCGGCTACATCCAGGGTGGTGTGCATCAGTCAGCCCTGTTGTCATCAGACGCTTTGCCATCAAAGCAATATTTAACAGGAAACCATATGCCCCGATCATAACGGAAAATTTAATGTCTACATACACAATCAAAACAATATATGCCACCAGGATATAACAGAATGCCAGATTCACAGATGTGATAAACATCAGATACGAATAAAACACCAGAAATCCTACAGCCAGAATGTATCGGATCAGAGTGGAAGTCGGCTTTTTCTGATATACCAGTTTGGCTAAAATACAGGAACCAATTAGTGAGACTGCAAGGATCAAATACTGTCCTAACGTACGTACGCCTTTCAGCACAACGCGTTTTCTTTGGAAAATCATATAATAAAGAATGTTATAAAAATATAATTTTCTGTAGAAAACAGCGGAAACTTAAGACCTAAGTATCGTTGACTCCTGAAAATGCATATGATAAACTGATATCAGCAAAAAGGGAGTAGTTGCATGCCATGCATGTTCTGGTTTTCGTCAGGACGTCTTTTGAGACCGGGGACCAGGTGACAGTTGTTAAACAAGACTTTTTGTGTACATTTATTGTGCACAAAAGGTCTTTTTCTTTTGTACACAATTCGGAAAGGAGAAAAAGTATGAAAGAAGTTTATCAACAGACGAAACAGGAATTATTTGAAATCTATGGAAGTCCTTTAGGACATACCGAAGAGGAAGCAAAGGCTTTATTACAAAAATACGGAGAGAATGTCTTAGAAGAGAAAGGGAAAAAAAGTGTATTAAGAGTATTTTTGGAGCAATTTGCAGATTTACTGGTTATGATTCTCATTGTGGCGGCAATTATTTCTATGCTGTCGGGAAATGCAGAGAGTATCATCGTTATTTTTACAGTCCTTATTTTAAATGCGGTTCTTGGAACGGTTCAGTACGTCAAGGCAGAAAAATCTCTGGATTCTTTAAAAGAATTATCTGCTCCCAAGGCAAAGGTCTTAAGAGATGGAATAAAAAAAGAAGTACCTTCAAGGGAAATCGTTCCCGGGGATGTGCTGCTGCTGGAAGCCGGAGACCTGATTGCTGCAGATGGACGGATCCTTGAGAACCATTCTCTGCAGGTAAATGAAAGTGCATTAACCGGGGAATCAACGAATGTTGATAAAAAAGAGGGAGAAATCACAAAGGAAGCAGCTCTGGGAGATCGGCACAATATGATCTTTTCCGGAAGCCTGGTAACCTATGGCAGAGCCAGTGCACTGGTAACTGCTACAGGAATGAATACCGAGATGGGTAAAATTGCAGCGCTTATGAATGATACCAAGGAGAAAAAAACGCCTTTGCAGGTGAGCCTGGATGATTTCAGTAAGAAACTGGCGATGGACATTATGATCATCAGTGTAATGGTATTCTGCCTCAGAATCCGGCAGCAGGAACCGGTTTTGGATTCTTTGATGTTCGCGGTTGCCTTAGCGGTTGCTGCCATTCCGGAAGCCCTTGGCTCCATTGTCACCATCGTACAGGCAATGGGAACAAGAAAGATGGCAGCAGACAATGCGATCATCAAGGATTTAAAAGCGGTCGAGAGCCTGGGCTGCGTATCCGTAATTTGTTCAGATAAGACAGGAACGCTGACACAGAACAGGATGACAGTAAAAGAAATTTATATAGATGATAACTGTATGCCGCCGGAGAAACTGGATTTGACATTCAGTCTGCACCGGTATTTCCTGTACAGTGCTGTTTTAAATAATGATTCCTCGATCTGTAATGGGAAAGACATCGGCGATCCGACAGAGACCTGTTTGTTAAATATGGCAGAAAAAGCAGGTCTTATGGAAGCAGGAGTAACGACAGAAGACATCAGAAGCATGATGCCGCGTATGGAGGAGATACCCTTTGATTCTGATAGAAAACTCATGAGTACAAAGTACCGGATCCATGGAGTTCCAACTGTATTTACCAAAGGTGCTGTGGATGTTTTATTGGACAGAATTGAGAAGATAGCCACCGGCGAAGGGGTCAGGCAGATTACTGAAGAGGATAAGGAAAAAATAGTAAAACAGAACCAGACTTTTTCAGAAAATGGCTTACGTGTGCTGGCATTTGCGTATAAAGAGTGTAAAGAAGAAGATACTTTATCGATGGAAAAGGAATATGGTTATACCTTTATAGGCTTAGTTTCCATGATGGATCCACCAAGAGAAGAGTCTATGGAAGCTGTGTCAGACGCTATAAAGGCAGGGATTAAACCGGTTATGATCACCGGAGACCATAAAGTGACTGCAACTGCCATTGCAAAACAGATTGGTATTTTTCAGGATCAGGATATGGCGGTTACCGGCCAGGAACTGGACAAAATGTCGGAGGAAGAATTAGACGGGGTACTCGAAAAAATCTCGGTATATGCCAGAGTGTCACCGGAAAATAAAATCCGTATCGTAAATGCATGGCAGAGAAAAGGGAATATCGTTGCAATGACAGGAGATGGGGTGAATGATGCACCGGCATTAAAGAAGGCAGATATCGGTGTGGCAATGGGAATATCAGGAACCGAGGTTTCCAAGGATGCTTCTGCAATGATCCTAGCCGATGACAATTTTGCCACGATCATCAAAGCGGTTTTAAATGGCCGAAATGTTTATCGAAATATCATGAATGCAATTCAATTTCTGCTTTCCGGAAATATGGCTGCTATTTTTGTGGTTCTGTTTTGCTCGTTTATGGCCCTTGATACTCCGTTTGAACCGGTGCATCTTCTGTTCATAAATTTGCTCACCGATTCCCTGCCGGCTTTGGCAATCGGTATGGAGCCATCGGATAAGCTGCTTTTGAAGAATAAACCCAGAGATCCTCATAAGGGAATGCTTACAAAGGAATTTTTGGGACGATTACTGGGGTACGGTCTGTTCATCGCTGCGGTTACTCAGACTGCATATTACATCGGATCAGAAGCCGGGCCCGGTACGGCCAGTACCATGGCGTTTGCAACACTGACTTTAGCAAGGCTGTTTCATGGATTTACATGCCGAAGTGAGTTTTCTCTTTTCCGGATAAAGTTAACCAGCAATAAATGGAGTATAGCAGCTTTTGGAACAGGTGCATTCCTGCTGGCTTTTGTTTTGCTTGTGCCATTTATGCATGGATTATTTATGGTGGAAACATTGAGTGTGGCTAAGCTGGGATGGATTGTGCTACTGGCATGTATTCCTACATTTTCTATTCAGATAGTTCGGGGTATAAAGGAACAACTGGGAAAGAGATTTTAGGGAGGAAGTGTTATGTATTTACTGGGTGGTCTGGCGTTATTTTTATATGGAATGCAAATGATGAGTACCGGTCTGGAATCTGCTGCCGGAAATAAGATGAAAACGATTCTGGAGAAACTGACTTCTAACAGACTGATAGGAGTGCTGGCGGGGGCCATAATCACAGCAGTCATCCAGTCCTCTTCTGCCACTACGGTGATGGTAGTTGGATTTGTCAATTCGGGAATGATGACACTGAATCAGGCAATATGGATCATAATGGGTGCCAACATAGGAACAACCATTACAGGGCAGTTAATTGCCCTGGATGTAGGAGAAATTGCACCTTTTATAGCATTCCTGGGAGTGGCTGCAATTGTATTTATAAAGAATGAAAAAGTAAAATACATCGGGGAGATTATGGCTGGGCTCGGGGTACTGTTTATAGGCATGGATATGATGGGGTTCGCCATGGAACCGCTGGCCGCTTCAGAGGGTTTTGTAAGCATTCTTACAAAGTTTGAGAATCCCTTATTAGGGATTGTCGCCGGAACCACCTTTACTGCGCTTATACAATCCTCGTCGGCTTCTGTGGGCATCTTACAGGCGCTTGCGGGGAGCGGCGCGATCGGCCTGAAAAGCGCAGCTTTTATATTGTTTGGACAAAATATCGGTACTTGTATTACTGCACTCCTGGCTTCTGTGGGAACCAGCAGAAATGCAAAGAGAACCACACTGATACATATTATGTTCAATGTATTCGGGACGGTCGTATTTACGATTTTATGTCTTACCACTCCGATTCTTATGCTGATAGAAAGCTGGACACCGGGAAGTGCGCCTGCACAGATTGCAAACCTGCATACCATGTTTAATGTTGTAACGACGCTTTTGCTGCTGCCGGTTGGAACATATCTGGGAAAAATAGCAACGCTTATATTGAGAGATAAAAAGGGTTCGAATGAAAGGGAGGGAATGCACGTTAAATATTTGCTGGATATCAAACATATCAATACGGAAAAACTGGGGGCCTCTGTCATTTGCATGGAAGGGATTAAAAAAGAACTTATGCGGATGATGGATATGGCAAAAAGTAATGTAGGGGAGGCATTTGATGCAGTTCTGGAGAGAGATAAAGAAAAGCTTGCGTCTGTAGAACAACGGGAAGAATATGTGGACTATTTGAACAAGGAAATTTCAAAGTATATTACATTAGCAGTATCTTACGAGACTACCAAAACAGGAAGCCGCATTTTGAATTCATTATTTTCCATAACCGGTAATATCGAAAGAATCAGTGATCATGCAGTTAACATAGCGGGATATTTTAAAATATTAGCTGACAAAAATGTCTTTTTTTCGGAGAGTGCTGATAATGAACTGTTGCAGATGAAACAAATATGTATGGATCTTTTTGAAATATTGTCGGAAAAGCCCACAGACTATATCATATGGCATGAAAAAATCGCTTGTATGGAACAAAAAATCGATGATATGACAATCATGTTTAGAGATAATATGTATGCACGAATGCAGTCAGGGACATGTTCGGGAGAAGGGAGCATTCTGTTTTCAGAGATGTTAACAGATTTTGAGAGGATTGGGGATCACGCTTTGAATATCGCAAATGATACTTTAAAAATGGATTATTAAAAATGACGAAAATTGTCGAAATATTCAACTGTATTTCGGCATTTTTGTTTACAATTTTTTTGTAATGAGTTAGAATAGAAATAGACTGATTATATGAATTACCTCTATAGGGAGATAAAAATGGGGCTTGATACCAGTGGCTTAGACAGCAGAATATTTGAAGGCTTTGCGGATACCTCAAAACGTAGGTATCTTTATGTCTGTAATATGAAGACAGGAATATCCAGATGGTCAAAAAATGCAGTGGAATACTTTGGGCTTCCGGGAGAATATATGGAAGATGCAGGAACGATCTGGGCAGAGCATATACATCCGGAAGACAGGGGAAAATATATCGAAGATATTAAGAACGTCTTTGAGGGTAAACGAGATACCCATTCTATGGACTATCGTGCCCGAAACCGGGATGGAGAGTATGTAGTATGCACTTGTCAGGGGAAGGTGCAAAAGGGAAAAGATGGCGAAGCAGATCTTTTTCTGGGTACTATTGAAAACCATGGCATTATGGATAATGTGGATGCGACTACAAACTTATATAATATATATGAATTCTGGCGGTACATGAAAAAAGCAAAAGAAGAAAAGAAGGATTCGTATCTTCTTGTGCTGGGTGTGAACAATTTTTCAGAAGTAAATGATGTGTATGGATATGCTTTTGGTGATAAAGTTCTTCGGGAAGTTGCATCGAAACTGTATACACTGGTACGGAGAGAAGGATATATTTTCCGTCTGGATGGAGTTCGATTTGCATGCTGCTTTGAGAACAAAACTGTGGAAGAAATAGAAGACTTATACGAAAAGATCCGCCGGGAGATGCGCCATAATATTTTTGTGGAAGGCATACGAGTGGCGGTATACATATCCGGTGGGGCAGTTCATTCCAACGGAGAATTTGATGAATATTCTGTACAGTCCAGTGGTCGGTATGCGTTTGAGCAGTCCAAACATGAGAATCATGGAGATCTGGTATTATTTGATAAGGACAGCCTGATTAATAATAAAAAGAATCTGGAGCTTATGGATGCTCTCAGAAAAAGTCTCTTGGATGGTTATAAAGGGTTTTACCTATGTTATCAGCCTATTTTCAGCGCGGAAAAAGAAGAAATGATTGGTGGGGAAGCACTGCTACGCTGGAGAAATGAACAGATGGGAGAGGTCCCGCCGGGGATTTTTATTCCATGGCTGGAGCATGATCCAAGGTTTTTTGATCTGGGCAACTGGATATTAAAGAGGGCATGTACAGAGGCGAAACCTTTTGTTGAGAAATATCCGGATTTTGTTTTGAATGTGAATATTGCGTATACGCAGCTGTGTCGCATTTCTTTCCGGGATGCGGTAAAGGAAATTTTGGAAGAAACCGGATTTCCTGCTCAGAATCTATGCCTGGAGTTGACGGAACGATGCAGACAGTTAGAGAAGAACTATTTAAACAGAGAAGTCACCTATTTGAAATCTTTAGGAATAAAGATTGCCATTGATGATTTTGGGACAGGATTTTCATCATTGAATCTGCTGAGTGAACTTCCGGTCGATACTTTAAAGATTGACAGGGCATTTGTCAGAGACATCGAAGGAAATAAAGCAAATCAATCGATTGTGCGTGCTGTTACGGATTGTGCGAATGATTTGAACGTTCATGTATGTCTGGAAGGCATGGAAGACCGAAAGATGATAGATTTTACGAAACGATTTGATGTGTATAGCTATCAGGGATTCTATTTTTCAAGACCTATTACATTGGAAGCTTTTCAAGAAAAGTATCTATAAAAATTATTAAAAATAGGAATACGTTGGAGGATATGTCATGAGAATACAGGATTTTGCAGATATGACAAAATTTGAAGAGATTATGTCGAACTGGGCAAAAGCTACAGGACTTGCAACCGTAGCAGTCGGTGCAGACGGAGAGTACATTTCAGAGTGCTATAATTTTACTGATTTTTGTATCAAGCTGACCAGAGGAAGTAAAGAAGGATGTGCCCGCTGTGAAAAGTGCGACAGAGAAGGTAAGGGAATTTATCACTGCCATGCAGGACTGATTGATTTTGGTATTGATCTGGTTGTAGCAGGTCAGAAGATGGGAGCGGTTATTGGTGGACAGGTTCTGCCGGAAGCTCCGGACGAAGAAGAATTCCGTAGGGTAGCCAGAGAAATCGGCGTGAATGAAGATGAGTACATTGCGGCACTTAAAAAAGTCAATGTAAGAACAGAAGAGGCAATCGTTGCATCAGCCACACTTTTGGGGCAGGTTCTCAACAATTACATTAATACGGAATATACAGAAAAGTATAACGGAAAGATGATTGCCCGTTTGACAGAGGGTGTTAATCAATGTGAAGCAATGGTAAAGGATATTCGCGTTTATACAGATAAATTTAACAGCATCCAGCAGAGACAGGGTATTTTATCATTGAACGCCAGAATAGAAGCAGCACGTGCCGGATCAGCCGGGAGGGGATTTGCTGTTGTTGCTCAGGAAGTGGAGAATCTTTCTAAGGACAGTAAGGAACTGAATCAGATGATCGGCGAAAAGGTGGACAGCATTTCCAAAGTAGTGCATGAAATGACAGAGACAGACCAGAATATTTTTCTGTAGATCAAAATACAGGCATATAGTAAATGCATAGTGAAAATACATTAAATATAAGAAAAAAGCTTCTAAATGCTGCAGTGTTTGGAAGCTTTTTTATATTCCGGAGATTTTTGCAGAATCTTTATTGGATTGGAGTTGACAGATGATTCTGTTTTGACGAAAATAGTCGTGTGGGGAAAGAATAACAGGAGAATCGCTTTATCATATGAGTATTATTAGAAGTAAAGACGTAATGGATATTATTTTCCGCACATTAGGTATTGTTGACAAAGAAGTTATGACGCATTGTGAAATCACAGGATATCTTTTGTATAAGATATTGGATTCCAAGGAATGTTATACCAAACGGGAGCTGCTGGATTATATTTTAGTAGGACTTCTGCATGATATCGGATTATTCAGAGAATCTCCCAGAGAAGATTTGGGAAATGCGGAGATTATCGATCCGGTAGAGCATTCATTATATGGATATTTGTTTATTCGGTTCTTTACGCCATTAGGAGATAAAGCGGATATTGTACGTGACCATCATCAGCATTATAACCGATTCCCGGCATTACGAATGAGTGCGGACAATAAAAAAGTACTGGAATATCTGAACTTAATAGATAAACTGGAACATCGGAGAATGGGACTTTTGGGTCCGAATTATTTTAAAGTAAACAGGGATATTACTTTTTCCGGAAAAGCATTTCAGGAGTTTCAGGCACTGGAAAGCAAAGAGCATTTGCTGGATAAGTTAAAGGATGGTTCTTATAAAGAAGAATTGGATGGGTTTCTGAGAGATCATTCTCTTTCGGAAAGAGATATGCGTAAATATCTGGAAATGATGATCTATATCATCGATTTCCGAAGCGAAGTAACCGTTATCCATACCATGTCAACAGTGTACTTTGCAGAGCAGCTTGCTAAATTAAGTAATTTTTCCAGAAGTGAGATTCGGGATATTCACTATGGAGCAATGCTTCATGATCTGGGGAAAATAGATATACCGTTGGAGATTTTGGAGTCATCAGGAGGTTTGTCACCGGAAGAGATGGAAATTATGAAATCTCATGTGGAGAAAACAGAAAGCATTTTAAAAGGTACTATAGACGACACGATCGTTCAGATAGCAGTCAGACATCATGAAAAACTGGATGGCAGTGGATATCCCAGAGGACTCAAACGGGAAGACCTTACTTTGGCACAGCAGCTGGTTGCTGTAGCGGATATTCTGAGCGCTTTGTACAGTAAGAGAAGCTACAAGGAGGCATTTGAAAAGGAAACCATAAAAAAGATACTGCAGTCGGATGCTGATGCAGGGAAGATTAATAAGGAGATAGTTGCCTGTCTGATGGACAATTATGATATGATCATTCAGAATTATGAGAAAGAGAAAGAAGATATCATTGGCAGGTATTTAAAGATTAAGGAAACGTATGAAGAACTTTATCAAATTTTAAAGACGTGTGGATGAAAATAAATATAAAAAATTTTTCATAAAGATACAAAGGAGGTGTTCTTTCATGAAAGAGCAACATTTACGCAGAACCAATAAACTATTGTTTTCACTGTATCTACTGATTACAGTTTTTGGAGTAATCGGTTTGTTATCGCAGTTTGCAATGTCAGATCTTGCACCATGGCAAAGCATTTTCCCATTGCTGGTAACGATTGTTGGATTTGCTGTGGCAGTGTTTATTTTCATTCGCAAGAGAACTACGGTATTTTTTGATAGAAGTCTTGCAGTTATCTATACGATTGTGTATGCAGTCATGATGCTGACAACAACCAGCTCAACCGCGTACCCGTATATGATTCCCATTATTACGCTTCTGGTAATTTCACTGGATAAAATGTCGGTCAGAATTGCCGGTGTAAGCTTTATTGTCATCAACTTTCTTCATGTCATTCTTGCTATTAGTCAGGCATCAGATATATCTCTGGTTATAGAATCTATTATGATCGAGGTGATTATTTCCATATCTGTTGCGGTAGGAGCATTAATGGGTATCATTATTTTGAATCGCTTTATGGAGGATTCTGTGAAAGAAATTACTCAGGCGGCTGAAAAGCAGACACAGTTGATTGAACAGATCATGGCAGTTGCAAAGAAAATAGAAAGCGAGACCGGTGAATGCAGAGATTCTATCCGGTATATCAAAGAATCTGCAGGGGCAATTAATTCTGCAATGAATGATATTTCCAATGGGACAACGGATACTGCAGAAGCGATACAGCAGCAGAACGAAATGACTCAGAATATTACGGATATTATTAGCCAGACCAGTGAAATGACAGCTGAAATGTCTGATCTTTCCGGTAAGACAATGGATGCTCTCGGTAGTGGCACAGGGGCCATGAGGACGCTCCTGGATCAGGTAGAGGTAGCTATTGTATCCGGTAAGGAAATGAAAGATTCTGCGGAAAAACTCCAGGGCATGACAAAGGAAGTACGGGATATTATTTCTATTATTTTAAGCATTTCAAGCCAGACGAACCTGCTTGCCTTAAATGCCAGCATTGAAGCTGCAAGGGCAGGAGAGGCCGGACGTGGGTTTGCTGTGGTAGCGGATGAAATCCGTAATCTGGCAGACCAGACAAAGGATTCCACAGAGAAGATTTCTACCATTCTGGATGAACTTACAAAAGATTCCCAGCACGTGGTGGACAAAGTTGAGGAAAGTGTTGAACTTTCTGCAAAACAAACATCTTTGGCAGAAATTGCAAATAAGGAATTCAATCATATTAAAGAAATGGTTGAGAAAGTAATTTCAGATATGGAAGAAATAGATCAGAAAATTAAACAGCTCACAAGTGCAAATAAAGTCATTTCCGAAAATGTCACTACGTTATCTGCATCGACTCAGGAGATCAGTGCAAGTACTGTTAATACCTATGAAGAAAGTCAGAAGAATGTGGAATTAGTGGATGGATTTGAAAATGCATTACAGGTAATTCTGGATGAGATATATGCGCTTAGCAAGATAAAATAACAGGTGTATAATTGATGTGAAAATAAATGCCCCGGCATTATTCCAACAGGGAATAGTCCGAGGCATTTTTCATATGCGTTTAGCGCCCATGTTTTCAATATTTATACTGTAGAGCGGCAGCAATAAATCCTCTGAATAAAGGATGAGGTCTGTTCGGTCTTGACTTCAATTCCGGATGAGCCTGGGTGGCTACAAAGAATGGATGATCCGGAATCTCTATCATTTCCACAATTCGTCCATCCGGGGATAAACCGGACAGTGTCATACCTTTGGAAGAAAGAGCAGCACGGTAATCGTTATTTACTTCATAACGGTGTCTGTGTCTTTCGTGGATCAAATCTGTACCATACAATTCTCTGGCTTTTGTATTGTCCATAAGAACACAAGGACAGGAACCAAGTCTTAAGGTACCACCAATATCTTCTACACCCTGCTGATCCGGTAATAACGCGATAACCGGATGAGGTGTATTAGGATCCAGTTCAATACTGTGGGCACCGTGAAGTCCTGCCACGTTACGTGCAAATTCAACGATGGAAAGCTGCATGCCAAGACACAGTCCAAGGAATGGAATCTTTTTGGTACGGGCATACTCAATAGAATGAATCATACCGTCAATGCCCCTGTCGCCAAAACCGCCGGGTACAATTACGCCCTGTACATCGGAAAGGATTTCTTCCACATTCTCAGGGGTAACGGTTTCAGAATCCACCCATTTGATATGAACCGTGGTATGGTTTGTGATTCCGCCATGTTTTAGCGCTTCTACCACACTGATATATGCATCATGGAGCGCAGTATATTTTCCGACCAAGGCAACGGTAACATCCGAGGTAGGATGGCGTAGATCTTCTACCATAGAGATCCAGTCTGTCAGATCCGGTTCCGGGCAGGGAAGATTTAAGCATTCGCAGGCAACATTTGCAAGACGCTCTTTTTCCATAGCAAGAGGCGCCTCATATAAATATTCTACATCCAGATTCTGAAGTACGTGACTTTGGGGTACATTACAGAACAAAGCAATTTTATCTTTGATACCTTGATCCAGAGGATATTCGCTTCTGCATACAATAATATCCGGCTTAATACCCATTCCCTGAAGCTCTTTTACGCTGGCCTGAGTTGGTTTGGTTTTCATTTCCTGAGAGGCACGCAGATAAGGAATCAGGGTAACATGAATCAGTATGGCATTCTCGAAACCTACTTCATGCTGGAACTGTCGAATCGCTTCCAGGAAAGGCTGGGATTCGATATCGCCGACAGTTCCACCCACTTCGATAATTGCGATACGGGTTTCATCATCGGTATAGTTTCTATAAAAACGACTTTTAATTTCATTTGTTATATGAGGGATAACCTGAACTGTCCCTCCACCATAGTCTCCACGACGTTCTTTCTGTAAAACGGACCAATAGATTTTGCCAGTCGTTACATTCGAGTTTTTACCAAGACTTTCATCAATGAATCTTTCATAATGGCCCAGATCCAAATCGGTTTCGGTACCATCATCGGTTACAAATACTTCACCATGCTGAATCGGGTTCATGGTGCCTGGATCGATATTGATATAAGGATCGAATTTCTGCATGGTCACCTTATATCCGCGGGCTTTTAACAGTCTGCCCAGAGACGCCGCTGTAATTCCTTTTCCAAGACCGGATACAACGCCGCCGGTCACAAACACATACTTTACTGCCATATTTTTCTCCTCCAAAAAATGACGATCGTTTTTGTAATTTGGTTCGTTTATCTCCTCAATATAATTTCAATATTATACAACGAATAAAATATAAAAATCTATATGTTTTCGTGAAAAAATTTAGAAATCTTTAATACATGTGTCTATTATTTCACGATTATAATATTGATTTATAAAAGTAAATTCGATAAAATCTAATCTAATGAAATATGACGCAAATGTATTTGTATTGAAAGGAGCAGGTTCTTTTTTAGAACATACCGATAAAATGGATAACGGAAACAATTATAACAATAGCAACAGCTATAATAATGGAAACGGTTATAACAACGGAAACGGTTATAATAACGGGAATGGTTATAACAATGGTAATGGAAATAATGGAAACGGGCAGGGAGATCCGGGAAGAAATAATCAGGACCCTAAAAAGCAGAACATTGTTCTTCTGATGTTGGCAGCCATCATTTCCCTGTTTTGTATCAGCCTTTTTGTAAATACCATGAGTGGAAGTAACAGTGAGGTACCATACAGTGAATTTGTGAAATTGGTTGAAGCGGATAAAGTAGCCAGTGTCATTGAAAGTTCAGACAGACTTAGCTTTGAATTAAAAACAGAAAAACCAAATGTGGGAGAAGGCGGAGAAGGTGCTGAAAGTGCCACGCAGCAGACCTTATATACCATGTTTGGTCTGCCTACACAGACCTATTATACGATCCGGGTTGAAGACCCTGATCTGACGGCAAGGCTTCTGGAGCATAATGTAGAAATCAAAGGACAGACCACGACGCTGATTGACAGTATCATTTCCATACTGGTTACAGTTGTGCTTCCTATTGCTCTCATGTGGTTTTTGCTTAGCTTTTTATTCCGTAAGATGTCAAAAGGCGGCGGAGTCATGGGCGTTGGAAAGAGTAATGCCAAGGTGTATGTCCAGAAGGAGACCGGTGTTACATTCCGGGATGTAGCAGGTGAGGATGAAGCAAAAGAATCTCTGGTAGAGGTGGTAGACTTTCTGCATAATCCGGGAAAATATTCCCAGATCGGAGCAAAGCTTCCAAAGGGCGCTCTTCTGGTAGGACCTCCCGGAACAGGTAAGACCTTACTTGCTAAGGCGGTAGCGGGAGAAGCCGGTGTTCCGTTCTTCTCGTTAGCCGGTTCCGATTTTATTGAGCTTTATGTAGGTGTAGGTGCTTCCAGAGTAAGAGACTTGTTTAAGGAAGCAGAAAAGAATGCACCTTGTATTGTTTTTATCGATGAAATCGACGCGATTGGACGTAGCCGTGATTCAAAATACGGTGGTGGAAATGAGGAAAGAGAGCAGACCCTGAATCAGCTCCTTTCGGAAATGGATGGTTTTGACGGGAAAAAAGGTATTATCATCCTTGCGGCAACCAACAGACCGGAAATCCTGGATAAAGCACTTTTAAGACCGGGACGATTTGACAGACGAATTATAGTGGATAAACCGGATCTGAAAGGCCGTGAAGAGATTCTCAAAGTACATGCAAAAGATGTTTTGATGGATGAAACCGTTGACCTGCATGAAATTGCACTTGCAACAAGCGGTGCGGTAGGTTCTGATCTTGCAAATATGATCAATGAAGCAGCCATCAATGCAGTGAAATTTGGACGCCGCTGTGTCAGCCAGAAAGATCTGTTTGATGCAGTAGAACAGGTTCTGGTAGGAAAAGAGAAGAAAGACCGGATCATGAGCAAAGAGGAACGCCGAATCGTTTCTTATCATGAAGTAGGCCATGCTTTGGTAGCCGCATTACAGAAAAATTCAGAACCGGTGCAGAAAATCACCATTGTACCCCGTACCATGGGTGCGCTGGGATATGTGATGCAGGTACCGGAAGAAGAGAAGTTTCTGAATACAGAAGCAGAGCTTCGTGATATGCTGGTTGGTTTGCTTGCCGGACGTGCTGCAGAAGAAATCGTCTTTGATACGGTTACAACAGGCGCATCCAATGATATCGAAAAAGCAACCAATATTGCCAGATCTATGGTGACCCAGTTTGGTATGAGTAAAAAGTTCGGCCTGATCGGATTAGAGTCTGTGGAAAGCAAATATCTGGATGGCAGAACTGTTATGAACTGCAGCGATGAAACCGCAGCGGACATCGATACAGAAGTCATGAAGATCTTAAAGGACAGCTATAAAGAAGCAAAGAGACTTTTGAAAGAAAACAGAAGCCTGATGGATAAGCTGGCTGAGTTCCTGATTGAAAAAGAAACGATTACAGGAAAAGAGTTTATGAAGATATATCGTGCTGAAAAGGGACTGCCTGAGCCGGAAGAGAAACCGGAGGAGAAGCCGGTACAGCAGATACCTCAGCAACCGATGCCGCAGCAACAGCCACCACAGCAGCAGGCACCGTATCAGCAGATGCCACAGCAGCAGGCACCGTATCAGCAGATGCCACAGCAGCAGGCACCATATCAACAGTCGCCACAGCAGGTGGGAGGACAGTGGATTCCACAGAGTAATCCTTATCAGGATGGAAGATATCAGGGAAGTGTAGGCCGGTTTTCCGGTGTACCGAAAGAGGCAGTCATGAAACAGGCAGATTCCTCTTTTGTCCCATATACAGAGGTGGAAAACCGGATACAGGGTAATATGCAGCAGGAAAGCCCGGAACAGGTGGATACAGTATCGGAAGAGCAGCAGGAAACAGGCCAGGAAGATGCTCAGGAAAAAGGCCAGGAAACACCTTCTGAGTCGGAAGAAGAGGAAAAGGATTCCAGGGCAGAAGAATAAACAGCAGGTATAGGGACCGTTAGAAACAACGGTCCCTTTTTAGCATATGCACCTTGCGGAGTATTTTCATAAAATGATAACAGGGGGATTTCATGTTTGATTTTGAAGAAGAGCTGAAAAAACTGCCGGGAAAACCCGGTGTATATATTATGCGGGACGATAAGGATACCATATTGTATGTTGGAAAAGCCATCAACTTACATAACCGGGTGAGATCCTATTTCCGGAAAATCCACGGAAGAGGACCGCAGATTGAAAAAATGGTTACCCAGATTGCACGCTTTGAATATATTGTTACCGATTCAGAGCTGGAGGCCTTGGTTCTGGAAAACAACCTGATCAAAGAAAACAGTCCAAAATACAATACTTTGTTGAAGGATGATAAGACTTATCCATTTATTAAAGTGACGGTAGCAGAAAAATATCCCCGCATTTTGTTTTCCAGAGAGATGAAAAAAGACAAATCCCGTTACTTTGGACCTTATACCAGTGCGGCAGCAGTAAAGGATACCATAGAGCTTTTAAATAAATTATTTAAACTGCGAACCTGCAACAGAGTTCTGCCCAGAGACATCGGGCAGGACAGACCATGTCTGAATTATCATATCGGGCAGTGCAGTGCCCCCTGTCAGGGGTATATTTCGGAAGAACAGTACCGCAATCAGGTGGATCAGGCGCTGGAATTTCTAAACGGAAATTATAAAATGCTTTTAAAGGATCTGGAAGCGAAGATGCTGGAAGCATCCGAAAATCTTCAGTTCGAAGATGCGATACGGTATCGGGATCTGTATCAGAGTGTAAAAAGTGTTTCCCAGAAACAGAAAATCACAGACAGTGACGGAGAAGATAAGGATGTGATAGCCCTGGCCATGGACGAAACAGATGCAGTTGTCCAGGTGTTTTTCGTGAGAGGCGGAAAGTTGATCGGCAGGGAACATTATTATATGACAAATGTGTCAGGCCTGGAAAGAAGTGAGGTATTGCAGAACTTTATCGAACAGTTTTACAGTGGAACACCATTTTTACCGAAAGAACTGATGATCCAGGAGGAGATAGAAGGACAGGATACGCTGGAACAGTGGCTTAGCAGCAAACGGGGCAGCAGGCTTTATATCCGGGTGCCTAAAAAAGGAACCAAAGAGAAACTGGTGGAACTGGCAGAACAAAATGCCGCACTGATCCTTTCCAAAGACAAAGAGAAGATGAAACGGGAAGAAGGCCGGACGATCGGTGCAGTAAAAGAGATTGCTGCACTATTGGGGATGGAGCAGATCGTCCGTATGGAAGCTTTTGATATCTCCAATATCAGCGGCTTTGAAAATGTAGGTTCCATGGTGGTTTTTGAAAAAGGCAAGGCCAAAAAAAGTGATTACAGAAAATTCCGGATTAAAACAGTTTCCGGTCCGGATGATTATGCTTGCATGAGAGAGGTGCTGTCACGGAGATTCCTGCATGGAATGGAAGAGGCGGACGAGATGCAGGCAAAAGATATGGATACCTCCTATGGATCATTTACGAAATTCCCGGATCTGCTTTTGATGGATGGTGGAAAAGGACAGGTAAATATCGCCCTGGAAGTACTGGAAGAACTTGGGCTTTCGATTCCGGTGTGCGGAATGGTGAAAGACGATAACCATAGAACCAGGGGGCTGTATTTCCACAATGAAGAGATTCCCATCGACCGCAGTTCGGAAGGATTTAAACTGATCACCCGCATTCAGGATGAGGCCCATCGTTTTGCGATTGAATATCATCGTTCTCTGCGCAGTAAGAGCCAGGTGAAATCCGTTCTGGATGATATACCGGGAATCGGGGCAGCCAGAAGAAAAGCGCTTATGCGCAGTTTTAAATCCATTGATGAAATCAAAGCGGCACCTGTTCCACGCCTTGCAGAGATTCCTGAGATTCCGGAACAGGTTGCAGAAAGCATTTACCGGTTTTTTCATAATAATGAAACGGTATGACTATGTTATTTTTTTCTGTGTTATGTTAGAATAAATAGGGTATTCTGAAAACAGGCTTAAATATAAGCAGAATATTTCATAAAAACAGGCAGAGGTTGCAAAAGGAGACAGGTATGGCAAGTATTGGTTTAGCAAAAGTAGTAGATAAAATGAAATTGGAAAATCTTACACCGGATATTGATATTAAGCACATCAAGGTAATGCAGCCGGATATCAACAGACCCGCATTACAGCTGGCCGGGTATATGGAGCATTATGAATCTACTCGTTTGCAGATTTTGGGTTTTGTAGAATACAGTTATATGATGCAGATGACAGAAGAGCGGAAACAGGAAATTTACCCTGCGCTGATTCATGAGGACTGCCCGGGATTCATTTTCTGTCGTAATCTGGAACCGGATGAATTGTTCCTGGCAGAAGCGGAAAAGAAAGGGGTTCCGGTATTTAAAACACAGAAAGCAACTTCTTCCTTTAAAGCGGAAATCATCCGCTGGCTTAATGTAAAGCTGGCTCCCTGCATTTCTGTTCATGGGGTATTGGTGGATGTATATGGTGAAGGTGTACTTATCACAGGTGAAAGCGGCATTGGTAAATCCGAAGCCGCACTGGAACTGATCAAACGTGGACATCGTCTGGTAACCGATGATGTGGTAGAACTTCGAAAAGTAAGCGAAGATACTTTAATCGGTACCGCACCGGATATTACAAAACATTTTATTGAATTACGTGGTATTGGTATCATCGATGTAAAAACACTTTTCGGTGTTGCCTGTGTCAGAGAAACACAGAATATTGACCTGGTAATCCGTCTGGAAGAGTGGGACAAAGATAAAGAATATGACCGTCTGGGATTACAGGAAGAATATACAGAATATCTGGGGAATAAGATTGTATGTCACAGTATTCCGATCAGACCGGGTCGAAACTTATCCATTATCTGTGAAGCTGCAGCAGTTAATCACAGACAGAAAAAGATGGGTTATAATGCCGCGCAGGAATTATACAACCGTGTACAGAGAAATCTTGCACAGAAAAGAGAAGAGGAAGAATAAAATATACTGAAAGAAAACGAAAATGAAACAGAGATAAAATGGAGACAAAAATGGGAAGATATGTATTTGGAGTAGACTTAGGTGGAACAACTGTAAAATTGGGATTGTTCCAGGCCGATGGAGAAGCTTTGGATAAATGGGAGATTCCGACCCGGACAGAGAACAATGGTGAGAAAATACTGCCGGATATAGCCGAAAGTATTTTGGAAAAAGCCGCACAGAAGAATCTGGATAAAGCAGATATTATCGGTGTGGGAATCGGCGTTCCCGGACCGGTAGATGGAAATGGTGTGGTATATAAAGCAGTAAACCTGGGATGGGGCGTTTTTAACATATCCGAAACGTTGTCGCAGCTTTGCGGACTTCCGGCATATGCAGGAAATGATGCCAATGTTGCAGCATTGGGTGAGATGTGGAAAGGCGGCGGACAGGGATATCGTTCTCTGGTTGCTGTCACACTGGGAACCGGAATCGGTGGCGGTGTTATTGTAGACGGAAAACTTTTGACAGGATGTACCGGTGCAGGTGGTGAGATCGGACACATACATATTATGGATGATGAACCGGATGCATGTGGCTGTGGAAAACATGGCTGTCTGGAGCAGTATGGTTCTGCTACAGGTATTGTACGTCTGGCAAATCGTACTCTTGCGTCTACCACACAGGATACGATTTTACGAAGCAGTGAAATCAGTGCAAAATCCGTTTTTGATGCAGTAAAAGCAGGAGATGCGGTGGCAATCCAGATTGCACAGCAGTTTGGCGAAATCCTGGGAAAAGGTCTTGCCATCATTGCTTCTATTTTAAATCCGGAACTGTTTGTTATCGGTGGCGGTGTTTCCAAAGCAGGAGAAGTTCTGTTTGAGTATATCCGTCCGGCATATGAAAAATATGTATTCCACGGAAGCAGAAAAACAGAGTTTGCTCTGGCCACACTGGGCAATGATGCCGGTATTTATGGTGCAGCGAAGCTGGTACTGGATAAATAAGTAAGTGTAGAGATTTTAGTCAGGGAAGGGGAATCTGTAGTATATGGATTTAAGGGATATTTTACCTGTAGAGCAGATTCACGAAGATGAGCCTATGTATAAACATACTACTTTCCGGGTAGGCGGAAAGGCGGCTCTGTTTTTGGATATAAAGACATCAGAAGAATTGCAGCATATCCTGGAATTGTTTTCGGAAGAAAAAAGACCCTATTTTGTGATTGGAAATGGCAGCAATCTTTTAGTCAGTGACAAAGGTTATGATGGCGTCATCCTGCATCTGGGTGCGGGATTTGACCAGATCACAGTAGATGGCAGCAGAATCACTGCCCAGGCCGGTGCCATGCTTTCCAAGGTGGCATATACTGCTATGGAGCATGGGCTAAAGGGACTGGAATTTGCCTCCGGCATTCCCGGATCAGTAGGTGGCGGTGTGATGATGAATGCAGGCGCTTATGGCGGAGAAATGAGCCAGGTGGTAACCTACATCAAAGGATTGGATGCAAAAGGAAATCCGGTTTATCTGGGTAATGAGCAGGCGCAGTTTACCTACCGAAGCAGCATTCTGAAAAAGAATCATATGATTGCCACGGAGATTGGGTTTGAATTAGTACCGGGAGATAAGGAAGAAATTCGGAAAACGGTAAGTGAGCTTTCTGAAAAGAGAAGAGAAAAACAGCCCTTGGAGTTCCCCAGTGCAGGAAGTACTTTCAAACGACCGGAAGGGTACTATGCAGGGAAACTGATCATGGACGCAGGCCTCAGGGGATACCGGGTGGGAGATGCACAGGTGTCGGAAAAGCATTGCGGATTCGTGATCAACAGGGGTAATGCAACAGCTTCTGAGATACATCAGTTGATGTTGTATGTACAGAAAAAGGTAGCAGAGAAGTTTCAGGTGAATCTGGAGCCTGAAGTAATCAGATTGGGAGATTTCTGATATGAGATTCGTAGTTGTGACCGGCATGAGCGGCGGAGGAAAAAGAACTGCACTCAAATTATTGGAAGATGTTGGATTTTATTGTGTGGATAATCTGCCGGTATCTTTGCTGGATAAATTTGTAGAGCTGGTGTCCATGCCGGGAGCAGAAGTATCCAAGGTGGCATTGGGACTGGATATTCGATCGGATCAGAAATTCGGTGAAGTAGAAGATGCTTTGGAGAATCTTCGGAAGAAAGGTTATGTATTTGAGATTCTCTTTATGGACTGCAGTGAGAAAGTACTGCTTAAGAGATATAAGGAAAGCAGGCGAATGCATCCGCTGGCGCTGGATGGAAAAAGAGTGGAAGAGGGAATTCGTATCGAAAAAGAAATCCTTCGAACCATACGTAAGAGAGCCGATTACGTTATTGATACGTCGAATTTATTAACCAGGGAGTTAAAAGAGGAGATTGACCGCATTTTTGTAAGGAATGAGGAATATAATAGTCTTATGATCAATGTGGTTTCCTTTGGATTTAAAAATGGCATCCCTGCGGATGCAGATCTGGTATTTGATGTTCGATTCCTTCCAAATCCTTTTTATATTGATGAATTGAAAAATCATACAGGAAATGATAAGGAAGTACAGGATTATGTGATGGGCTTTCCGGAGGCTCATCAGTTTATGGACAAGCTTACAGATATGATGCTTTTTCTGATTCCCAATTATATCAAAGAAGGAAAATACCAGCTGGTAATCGGGATTGGGTGTACCGGAGGAAAACACAGAAGTGTAACACTGGCAAATGCCTTATACGAAAGATTGAAAGATCAGGGAAATTACAGTATAAAATTGACACATAGAGATGTGGGGCTTTAAAGTCGGGGAGCTGTCATTTATGGAAAAACATTTCTATGCAGGAGGGAAATGAGTTGTCATTTTCAAGTGATGTGAAGGAAGAACTGCGAAAGATATTTGATGGTGGCAAGCCATGTGCCTATGCAGAATTGGCAGCTTTTTTCATGTTTTGCGGAGAGAAAATACTGGAAGAAGAGGATAAAACAACAATTTGTTTTAACGCAGACAACGAGTTTGTCATACAAAAGGTCTTTACATTATGTAAAAAAAATATTAGTATTAATAGTGATATTCAAAAAACAATACTCGTAATTCCTCAAAAATTCTCGTTTCATGATATGGATTGGCGAAATCCGGATGTATATAAAGAGCATATTTGTAAAAGAGCATTTCTCAGAGCAGCGTATTTATGCGTGGGTTCTATGAGTGATCCGGAAAAAAGCTATCATCTGGAATTTGACTGTCAGACGGAAGAGCAGGCGCTGTTTTTGCAGCAAATGATCAATGAATTTGAAATAGAAGCCAAGATTGTGGAACGCAAAAAATATCATGTTTTGTATCTGAAAGACGGGTCTGCAATTTGTGATCTGCTGAATATCATGGGAGCTCATGTATCTCTTATGAATTTCGAAAATTTCCGGATTTTAAAGGAAATGAGGAATTCGGTAAACCGGAAGGTAAACTGCGAAACAGCTAATATTGCCAAGACAGTAAGCGCTGCTTCGAAACAGATTCAGGATATCATGCTGATACAGGAAGAAGTCGGGTTTGCCCAGCTACCACAGGGGCTTCGTGAAATCGCAGAGTTGCGTCTGGAATATCCGGAGGCCACACTGCAGGAGTTGGGGGATTTGCTAAATCCACCGGTTGGAAAATCTGGTGTTAATCATAGACTTAGGAAGTTGAGCGAGATTGCATGTCAAATCAGAGCTTAATGAAAGAGGAGGATGTTATGTTAAAAAAATCTATGAAAATTCAGTTGAAAAATGGTCTTGAAGCAAGACCTGTTGCGGTTTTGGTGCAGGTAGCCAGCCAGCATGAAAGCAGCGTTTACATTGAATCTGAAGGAAAAAAAGTAAACGCAAAGAGCATTATGGGTATGATGAGCTTAGGCCTTGACAGTGGCGAAGAAGTAACGGTGATTGCAGACGGAAAAGATGAAGAAGAAGCAGTTGCCAACATTGAAAAATTCCTGAGTGGTCAGGAATAAACTTAATCCGTACAAAAGACAGCATTGCTAAGACAGAACATAAAAGGGCTGTCGCTTTCACGAAGAACATTTCGTAAAGCGGCCGCCTTATTTTTATTTGTTTTGCACGGAGAATCTATAGGAAGTTTTTATCAGCGGCAAAATATTTTTTATCCCAGAGGCTTCTTTCTTTTCGATTAAGTATATTTTTCCTCAGTGTCTGTATGAAAAGTGACACACCACTCCCGCTGTTCATCCGTGGAAAAACATACTATCTATAAAGAAGCCTCTGGGATAATATTTTGCAGGCTGAAAAAACTTCCTACAGATTTTCCGTGCAAATCTACAAAAAAAGCCACTTTACAAAATGTACTTCGTGAAAGAGACAGTTCTTTTTGCATAAAGAAAGGGGGCAATGTATGCCCCCTTAAGTATGTACGGTATAAGTTTATTCTGCGCCTTCTTTTACAGCAGCAGCATGTTCAGCCTGGATGTCATCCCATACAGAAAGCATAGGCTCAACATCTTTGTTCTTCATATGACGGTCTACGTAGTTCTTAGTACATTTTGCAACCATTGGAGAAAGAACCAAAACACCGATCAAGTTCGGGATCATCATCAAACCGTTGAAGGTATCGGAAATATCCCATGCGAGCTGAGCTTCCATAAGGGAACCGGCTAAAACAATAAGTACGAATACGACTCTGTATACCCATACAGCAACATCACCCAGTTTCTCACCGAAGAGATAACGACAGGCTGTTGCACCGTAATGACTCCATCCAAGTACTGTTGAGTAAGCAAATAACAGGATTGCGATAGCAATAAAGCCGCGGCCGAAAACACCAAATACATTACCGAAAGCATAGCTCATCAGGGCAGAAGAACCACCGATTTCTTCTAATACACTTGGAATTGCTTCGCCGGTAGTTAAATCAATGGCACCGGAACCAAGAATAGTAATAGCTGTTAAAGTACAAACGATAATAGTATCAGCAAATACTTCGAAGATACCCCACATACCCTGGCGGATAGGTTCTTTTACGTTAGAACTGGAATGAACCATTACAGAAGAACCAAGACCGGCTTCGTTGGAGAATACCCCACGTTTGAAGCCCATTTTCATAGCCAGCGCGATACCTGCACCAAATCCACCACCTGCTACAGCTTTTACAGAGAAAGCGCCTTTGAAGATTGCAACGAAAATAGCAGGAATGCTTGTAATATTGAGACAGATGATGATAATTGTTCCAATGAAGTACAGGACAACCATGAAAGGAACCAGTTTTTCTGTAATGCTGGCAACTCTCTTAAGACCACCTAAGATAACAAGACCAACAGCGATAACCAGGAAAATACCGGTTGCAATAGTAGGAATACCAAATGCAGAGTATACATTGGATACCATAGAGTTAACCTGACTCATATTACCGATACCGAAAGAAGCCAGTAAGCAGAATAAGGAGAACAGCCATGCCAGAACAAGACCGATTGTTTTACAGCCTTTCTTAGCACCAAGACCATCTCTTAAGTAGTACATTGCACCGCCATGCCATTCACCTTTGGCATCTTTACGACGATACAAAATACCAAGTACGTTTTCAGAATAGTTGGTCATCATTCCAAAGAAAGCGATGAGCCACATCCAGAATACAGCACCGGGACCACCAGTTGCGATAGCACCTGCAACACCAACGATATTACCGGTACCAACGGTAGCAGCTAAAGCAGTACACAGAGACTGGAACTGAGAAATGGAACGGTCTTTTGTATGACCGGTTACATCTTTATCTTTAAAGATGGCACCTAATGTGTTTTTCATCCAATGTCCAAAATGTCCAACCTGATAAAATTTTGTAAGAATTGTCATTAAGACACCAACAAATCCAAGCAGGATCAGAGCCGGCCAGCCCCAAACGAGACCATTGATAAAGCCATTGACGTTAGTAATTGTTTCTAACATAATATATCCCTCCGTTGTAAAAATGTATTCTTCACAAGGCTTCCATATATCAAAATAAATCAAAACAGAAAAGTTTTTGAATACAGAATAGGTATATGAAAATAAAAAAACAGATAATCCAAAGATTATCTGCTGCTTTACAACCATATACAGGTGAAAAGTAGCTCCTCTGCTTTTCACCTCTTTGTGAAGATTTAATATTTATTCGGAATTCTAACATGAGAAAAAGATGTTGGCAATAACAGAATAGGAAATTATAAAAATTTTGTAAAAAAAAGAAGAAATCTGAGAGAAAACAGGGGCTTTTTTAGAAAAAATCCCTATAAAAGGGAGGATGCCAAGTAAAGCATTGCTTTACTTGGCACTTATTATGAAAAAGTTATTTATATTTGATAAACGATAAATTCATATTCATCAGATAACTTTGAATGCTCTGTTGTTATCTTATATCTGTAGTATATACATTAGTTTTGTCTAAAAAATGATATCGAAATGAAGTTTTTTTTAAATGAATATGAACAAATTGTTAACATGACTAGAAGCCCTGGTGAATTTTATCCGGTTCCGGATAGGTTTCGCCAAAGGTTTCTACCGTAACTGTTTTCATGATCTGATCCTGCATGGGCCTGTCCATATAATCGGTTGGAGTTTCAGCAATTTTGTTTACCACGTCCATACCTTCGATCACTTTTCCGAATGCTGCATATGCACCATCCAGATGAGGCGATGTCTTATGCATGATAAAGAACTGGCTTCCTGCTGAATTGGGATGCATGGAGCGCGCCATGGAAAGAACACCTTCTGTGTGTTTCAATTCATTTTCATAACCATTCTGTGCGAATTCACCGCGAATACTGTAGCCGGGACCTCCCATTCCCGTGCCTTCCGGGTCACCTCCCTGAATCATAAAACCGCGGATAACGCGATGGAAGATCAGACCGTCATAGAAATTCTTCTGAATTAAAGAAATAAAATTTTGAACAGAAACCGGTGCGATTTCAGGATAAAGCTCAGCTTTGATCACACTGCCATCTGCCATGGTAAATGTAACAATTGGATTTTGTGCCATAATATTTTGCCCTTTCTATATATAATATCTTATAATATATTAAACGATTTCCATATTTTATTTCAATAGATAAGTCTATATTCCATAGAAATGCCCTTTTCATTTTTATGGTAGAAATATTCTTTTTATTATAATGATAAAAAATTCTGTTTATTGCTGGTAGAAATAATCCGGAGGAATCACATGATCACATTAAAAATTGTACTGGAAGATAAGAAAGAGCAGCTGCAGGCGGAGCAGTATTTTAAAACACAGCCTCAGATTGATTTATATATAGAAGAAAAAGCGGATAAAGAACAAACGGGTGGGGGAGAGGAATTCCTGCTTCGGAATGGCCTGGTTCTTTCGGATATGCCGGAGGTATGTACTTATTATATAGAAAAAAAGGCTGCAGTGGTTGCCGTTTTAAGAGATGGACGGGATTATCCGGGAGTACGGTATGCAGTGATAGCCTGGCAGGATGCAGAGGAGGACTATCTGGAAAAGGTTTATCAGAGATATCATGGGCTGCCCTGGAGCATATGTGAAACAAAAAGATGTTTTATCCGTGAAACCACAGTAGATGACCTGGAAGCTTTCTATAAAATGTATAAGGAAAGATCCATTACAAAATATATGGAAGATTTATTTGAGGATCCGGAGGAAGAAAGACAATATATCAGAGACTATCGGGACAAGGTATATGCATTTTATGGATTCGGTATGTGGACGGTATGCCTGAAGGAGACCGGAGAAGTAATAGGAAGAGCAGGATTATCCATGAGAGAAGGATTCGAAGATCCGGAGCTTGGTTATATGATTGCTGTTCCCTGGCAGAAAAAAGGACTGGCAGAAGAAGTGTGCCGGGAAATATTACAATATGGAAAAGATCAGCTGGGGTTTGAACAGATTCAGGTTTTGATGGAAGCAGAAAATACTGCGTCTGAGCATCTGTGCAGGAAATTGGGTTTTCAATTTGTGGAAAAGCAGAAGATTGAGAAGACCATGTATGATAGATATCTGCTGCGGTACTAGAAAAGTTTAACAAAGATTTTTTTTGAAAGGTCAAAATTTTTAGGATTTTTATCAAAAATGAAATACGGTGTTGACAGGATAAAACAAAGGTGTTAGATTAGCAGATAACAAAAGCAAAGGCGCTATGAGGGAAACCTCGTGGCGCTTTTTTTATTTGTTTTGTGTCCTATGACGCATGTTTGATAGAGATGTGGAGTAATCTCTGTTGGTCCTCTATTTTAGGTAGTTATGATGAAAAGAGGAGATAGTCGTAACAGTGAGGAGTACCTGAAATAGGGGATAAAAAACATAAGGAGGAAAAAGTTATGACAGAAGAATTAAGGGAATTAGTAAGTGGTCAAGTCTTTGGTGTTTGGTTCCTGATCGGTGCCGCACTGGTATTCTGGATGCAGGCCGGATTTGCTATGGTAGAAGCTGGTTTTACCAGAGCAAAAAATACAGGAAATATCCTGATGAAGAATCTGATGGATTTCTGTATCGGTACTGTAGTATTTATCCTGATCGGTTTCAGCTTATTACTGGGCGAGGATATGATCGGTCTGATCGGAAAACCGGGATTTGATATATTTACAAGCTATGCAAATTTTGACTGGTCAAATTTTGTATTTAATTTAGTATTTTGTGCTACAACAGCAACTATCGTATCCGGAGCAATGGCAGAACGTACAAAGTTCTTATCCTATTGTGTATATTCCGGAGTGATTTCCGCTCTGATTTATCCAATTGAAGCACATTGGATCTGGGGCGGTGGCTGGCTCGCGCAGATGGGCTTCCATGATTTTGCAGGTTCTTGTGCAATCCATATGGTCGGAGGTATTTCTGCATTGATCGGTGCAGCGATTCTGGGACCTCGTATTGGTAAATTCGTGAAAAACGAAAAAGGGGATATCGTCAAAGTGAATGCATTCCCGGGCCATAACCTCCCAATCGGCTGTCTGGGATGCTTCATCCTTTGGCTTGGCTGGTATGGTTTTAACGGTGCAGCAGCTACTTCTGTGGAACAGCTTGGTTCTATTTTCCTGACAACAACCGTATCGCCTGCAGTAGCAACCGTTGTATGTATGATCCTTACCTGGGTAAAATATGGCAAACCGGATGTTTCCATGTGTTTGAATGCATCTCTTGCAGGTCTGGTAGCTATTACAGCACCTTGTGATGTAACAGACTGCTTTGGTGCTATCGTAATCGGCGCAGTTGCCGGTGTACTTGTAGTATTTGGTGTTTGGTTCTGTGATAATGTGATTCACGTAGATGACCCGGTTGGTGCAGTAGCAGTGCACTGCTTAAACGGTATCTGGGGTACTCTGGCAGTTGGTCTTTTTGCAACGAACACAGCACCTGGTTATGGCATTGCAAATGCTTCCGGAACAGAACTGGTTGGTCTGCTCTACGGTGGTGGATTCGAATTATTAGGATTACAGTTTATTGGATTTTTGGGTGTTGCTGCCTGGACAGCAGTTACCATTACCATTACATTCTTAATCATTAAGGCTGTCTTTGGCCTTCGTGTATCAGAGGAAGAAGAGATCGTCGGTCTGGATGCAACAGAACATGGTCTTCCAAGTGCATATGCGGGATTTGCTATTTCCGATATGTCCTCTGCTATTACATATGCAAATGAAAATACAGATCTTGGAGAAAGCGATTATACAAAAGCCGGTGAAGCAAAAATCGATGCAGCAGTTCCGGTGGTTGCTCAGACAAGTACTGTTACAGAAACAGGAGCACCGGTATTTACCGCAAATATGCATAAAGTTACTATCATCGTGAAACTGTCCAGATTTGATGTACTGAAGAAGGCACTGAACGACCTGGGTGTAACCGGTATGACCGTAACACAGGTAATGGGTTGTGGTATCCAGAAAGGTGCCGGCGAATATTATCGTGGAGTTGAGATGGATGCAACACTTCTTCCTAAGATTCAGGTGGATGTTGTGATCAGTAAGATTTCCGTGGAATCTGTGATTGAAGCAGCAAAGAAAGCTTTATATACAGGCCATATCGGCGACGGAAAGATCTTTGTATACGGTGTAGAGAAAGTAGTGAAAGTCCGTACCGGAGAAGAAAACTACGATGCTCTGCAGGATGTTGAATAAGGCTACATCTAATTCCCTAGTTTAGTATATGCAGGAAATGTCATATAGGGGTGACCCTATATGGCAGATGATCCTCAGATGCTTCCACCATCTGAGGATTTTCCTGCGTATTCTATTTATATTGTGAGAAAAACAGTCTTTCAACGGGAGGGACTGTATTTTCTTTTATCTCTTTATTGCATCTACGCGCTAAAGCGTGTAAAATAAACATAATTTGTAAAACAAAGGAGGAGTCTTATATGTATGGTACATGGTGGTCTTTAGTTCCCCCGGTTGTGGCGATTCTGTTAGCGCTCATTACCAAAGAGGTATACAGCTCCCTGTTTGTAGGTGTGCTTTTAGGCGCTTTGTTTACAGCAGGATTTCAGCCATGGGGAACCTTTGAAACATTATTTACAACCATGACAGGCAGCATGGATCTGAATATTATTATTTTCGACGTACTGCTTGGTATGATTATCGTTTTGATGCAGAAATCCGGTGGATCTGCAGCATACGGAAACTGGGCAACGAAAAGAATTAAATCAAAGAAAAGTGCCCTTGCAGCAACAACCGGTCTTGGTATTTTGATTTTCGTGGATGATTACTTTAACTGTTTAACAGTAGGCTCTGTTATGAGACCTGTAACAGATAAGTTTAAAATATCCAGAGCAAAACTGGCATACATCATTGATGCAACAGCTGCACCGGTATGTATCATCGCACCGATTTCCAGCTGGGCAGCAGCGGTAAACTCATACGTACCGGAAGACAGCTCATTAACAGGATTTCAGCTGTTCTTAAGTACCATTCCGTTTAACCTGTATGCTCTTCTTACACTGCTGATGGTATTCCTGGTCATTGGCCTGAATCTGGACTTTGGTCTCATGAAGAAGCATGAAGAGAATGCAGAAAAAGGTGATCTGTTTACTTCCGGTGCGGAAGAGTTCAAAGGAATGGAAGAAGCAGAGAAAGATGTGAATCCAAACGGAAAGGTAATCGATTTGGTTCTTCCGGTAGTGGTTCTGATTGCTGCGGCAGTATTTGGAATGATATATACAGGATACCTTGGTGGCTCTACCAATATCATTGATGCTTTTGCAAACTGTAATGCTACCATAAGCTTAATTTTCGGTACAGTTGTAACCGTTATCGTGATGGCAGTTTTATACCTTCCAAGAAAAGTTGTTACATTTAAAGCATTCATGGAATCTTTGGTAGATGGAGCAAAACTGATGCTTCCGGCAATCCTGATTCTGACCTTTGCATGGACTTTAAAGGGTATGGGTGATAACCTGGGTATTGCAGAATTCGTCAATGGTACAGTTGGGGCCAATGCTACAGCAAGTATCTTCGTTCCTGCAATTATGTTTGGTATTGCATTATTCCTGGCATTCTCAACCGGTACATCATGGGGAACCTTTGCGATTCTTGTTCCAATTGTAGTTTCCATGTTTGCATCATCTGATGAGAAGATGATGGTGATTGCAGTTTCTGCAGTATTGGCAGGTGCTGTTTGTGGTGATCATGTATCTCCTATTTCTGATACAACGATCATGTCTTCATCGGGAGCACAGAGTAACCATATCAACCACGTTCAAACACAGATGCAGTATGCGGTGGTAGTAGCTGTGATTTGTGCAATAGGTTACATCATTGCAGCGATTACAAAGAACTGGCTGATCACATTATTGTTAAGTGCCCTTCTTCTGGTAGTTGTACTCTTACTCATTAAGAAATATTACGATAAGAAGGAAACAGCATAAAATGCTCAAAATAATGTGAAAAATATATTTTCTATTTGAAAAAATGAAAAAATAAAGTATTATTGTAAATGGACATGCTTGCATGTCCATTTATCAGTTTTAGGGAAATAATAAAAAAGGAGAAAATTTTTGTGAAAAAAATAATTTCCGTTCCATACATTGATCAGACTGAAAAGTGGCCCACAGGCTGTGAAAGTGTGTCTGCTGTTATGTGTCTGCAGTACTGGGGATTTGATATCACAGTGGATGAGCTTGTTGAAAAATATCTGGAAAAGGTTGCATTTGAAAAAAGGAATGGAGAGCTTTACGGAGCAGATCCAAGAAAACAGTTTGCCGGAAGCCCATATGATCCGGATTCTTTTGGATGCTATGCTCCGGTTATTGTGAAAGTGCTTCAGAAAGCAACCGGAGATTTTGTGGATTCTGAAACGGAAAGCGTTATGGTAAAAGATTTGACGGGAGTTTCCATGACGAGTATAGTAGAAGACTATATTGATAGAAATGTACCCGTGATTTTCTGGGCAAGTATTGATCTGAAAGAAACCATTGTGGGACCGGAATGGAAACTGCTTGATTCAGGGGAAGTTTTCACATGGATATCAAATGAGCATTGTATGCTGCTTGTTGGGTATGATGAAGAGCATTACTATTTTAATGATCCCTGGCATAATCATGGAGTGATTGGATATGAAAAAGAGTTGGTAGAAAAACGCCATGCGGAGCAGTATGAAATGGCAGTAGTGATGGAGGTGCAAAAGAAAAATGATGTTTCAAAAAAAGCCAAAGAATCCGGAAGTGGATTTGGGGAAAACAGTAAAAGGAATTGGTAACTTTTTTAAATTTATTGTCATTGCAGTGATTGTACTTACTGTAGTGGGAGGATCCTTTTATACGATTCAGGAAGAGGAACAGGCAGTAGTGTGTACCTTTGGTTCGCCAAAGGCGGTAACCACACCGGGTCTGCATTTTAAAATTCCTTTCGTGCAGACGGTGGAAAAAGTAAATACAACCATTAAAGGTTTTCAGATTGGATATACTTCTGAGGGAGATACTTCAGATTCCATGATGATTACTTCGGATTACAATTTTATTCATGTAGATTTTTATGCAGAATACAGAGTGACAGATCCGGTAAAGGCACTATATGCTTCTGAGGATCCGGAACTTATTTTGAAAAATGTGGCACAGAACTGTATCAGAACCACCATCGGTTCTTATAATGTCGACAGTGTGCTGACCACAGGAAAAAATGAGATTCAGTCCAATATTAAGCAGATGATTCTGGATAAGCTGGACAGCTATGATATTGGTATTCAGCTGGTAAATATTACCATTCAGGATGCAGAACCCCCGACGGAAGAAGTCAGCGCTGCTTTTAAAGAAGTAGAAACAGCAAAGCAGGGGAAGGAAACTGCAGTGAACAATGCAAACAAATATCGGAATGAACAGATTCCGGGTGCAGAAGCAGAAGCGGATAAAATCCTGCAGTCTGCAGAAGCAGAAAAACAGGAAAGAATCAATGAAGCAAACGGACAGGTGGCAAGATTCAATTCCATGTACGCGGAATATGTAAAATATCCGGAAGTGACCAAGAAGAGAATGTTCTATGAGACCATGGAAAATGTACTTCCGGGAGCGAAAGTAGTGATTCAGAGCTCAGACGGATCTGTCAATACACTACTTCCGCTGGATAGTTTCAATTCAGAGGAAACAAAAGAAACAAAAGTAGAAGAGGAGGGTGAAGAGTAATGGAACGTTTTAACTCAGACGGATCTCCGATTGGAAAAAAGGAAAAGAAAAAAGTGGGAAAATCCTTGCTTATTATTCTTGTGGTGATACTCCTTTTTGGTCTTGCCAACACCTGTATTGTAACAAGACAGAATGAATATAAACTGATCAGACAGTTCGGCAGGGTTCAGCGTATCATAACAGAGCCCGGTATCAGTGTAAAAATTCCATTTGTGGAAACAATAGATGTTGTTCCGAAGGATATGCAGATTTATGACCTTCCGGCATCTGATGTTATTACATCAGATAAAAAGACCATGATTGTAGATAGTTATGTGCTTTGGAAAGTAATAGATCCACTGAAATTTGCACAGACTCTGAGTGGATCCATCGGAAATGCAGAAAGCCGTATTGATACTATTGTGTATAATGCCACCAAGAACACCATTTCTAATATGACGCAGGATGCAGTTATCCTCAGTCGTGATGGAAAAATGACTATCACAGAGCCACAGGAGAGCGATGTGGTAAATAATGATCTGAATCTTCAGGAAGAGAAAAATGTGGTAGTTGAAATCAAGTCTCTGACAGAGGAGATCATGACCCAGATCAATCATATTGAAAATCAGTATGGCATCGAAATTGTAACCGTAGACGTAAAGAAGTTGGATCTTCCGGATGATAATAAACAGGCAGTATATACCCGTATGATCTCTGAACGTGAAAACATTGCAGCACAGTATACTGCAGAAGGACAGTCACAGGCAAAGATGATTGAGAATACTACCGATAAGGAAGTTTCTATCATGATTTCCAACGCAGAGGCCCAGGCAGAAGCAACTGTGGCAGAAGGGGAAGCGGAGTATATGAGAATCTTATCAGATGCCTATTCTGATCCGGCAAAGAGCGACTTCTATTCCTTTGTCCGTTCTCTGGATGCCTTGGAAGGAAGTATGAGTGGAGATGATAATACCATCATCCTGTCGGATGATTCCCCTATTGCACAGATTTTCCAGGGGAATTATTAAAAAAACGATATGAAATAAGTGGGAGATATGGATGAACATTTTCGTGGTAATTCAGCAGATGCTTGTGCTGCTGGTGATGATTATGGTGGGATTTTTTGCCTATAGAGGGAATTGGATCGATGACCATTCGTATGGGAAACTTTCCAAAATCGTCATCAATATTTTGAATCCCTGCATTTTGATCAATGGGGTATTGGGGAAAAATAACACGTTAAACGGTCAGATGGTAATGCACAACCTGATTTTGGTGGTTGTGTATTTCACCATCCTTGTTCTGCTTAGCTTACCGATTGTAAAGATCTTAAGATTTCAGAAAAAACATGAGAATGTATATCGTCTAATGTTTATTTTTTCCAATGTTGGATTTATGGGGATTCCTGTAATCACCAGCATTTATGGACAAGAGTCCATTATTCTGATTGCTTTTTATACGCTGGGGTATAATGCGCTTTTGTATTCCTATGGCATACTGCTTGCCTCTTCGGCAAATGGAGATGCAGAGTACAATACCCATACATCCGGCGCTTTGAAAGAACCTGATCATCATCCGGCAGAAAAGAAAGCAGGTTTTTGGAGGCAGCTGATCAATCCGGGAATTGTAGCCTGTGTGGTGGCAATTGTTATTTTCGCAGCAGGCATACAGCTGCCAGACAGTGTTTGTACCTTTTTTGGTTATATGGGTAATTCTGTGGTGCCTTTTTCCATGATGCTCATTGGTGCTTCGCTGGCCCAGGGCGGGAAAAGGGAATTTTTTATAGACGTAAAATTTTACCTGTTTGCTGCCATAAAACTGCTTGTGGTACCGATTGTAATGGCCCTTCTTTTACGGGTCATTCCGGGAGTCAGTCAGTGGGAAGCTATTACAAAAGGCGTCTTTTTACTGATGCTGGCTATGCCGGTGGGTTCTATTGTAGTTATGATGGCAAAGGAATATGGTGCAGATGAAATCGAAAGTACCAAGGGCAGCATTATTTCTACTTTGTTAGCTGTTATTACGATTCCCGTTGTAGCGGCTTTTCTGCCCTTCTAAGAAAGGATATTGATAGTATGCGGGAGGAAACACAAAAACTATTTCAATTCATCGAGAACAGTCCCTGCGCCTATCTGGCAATCTGTAATGTGAAAAAAGAATTGGACAGAAGCGGATACAGGGAGCTTTTGGAGCAGGATGAATGGAATCTGGAGTCGGGAAAAAAGTATTATGTGGTGAGAAATGACACCTCGGTCATAGCGTTTGTTATGCCGGAGAAGAATTTTAAAGGATTTCATATCATCGCATCCCACTGCGATGCCCCTTCCTTCAAGATCAAAGAAAATCCGGAAATGAAGGCAGAAGGATATGTGAAACTGAATGTGGAAAAGTATGGTGGAATGATACTATCTACGTGGATGGACAGATGTCTTTCCGTTGCCGGAAGAGTGTTTGTGAGGGACGGACAGAAGATCCGGAAACTATTTGTGGATGTAAAGAGAGATTTGCTACTGATTCCCAATCTGGCTATTCATATGAACCGGGATATGAATAAAGGGGTGGAATATTCTGTTCAAAAGGATATGTGTCCACTTCTTTCTAAAGAACTTTCCAAACAGAATGTGAAGCAAATCGTAGCAGATGAATTAAAGAAACAGATGGCAAAAGAAATCAAACCGGATGACATCATAAGCATGGACCTGTTTTTGTATAACCGTGATAAGGCAAAGACGTTTGGTGCAGAAGAGGAATTTATTGCTGCTCCCCGTCTGGATGATCTGCAATGTGTTTATGCATCTCTGAGAGCGATGACAGAGGTACAGGGAGAGAAGGAAGCAGTGGAAGAAAGAGAGTGCGGAGCAGGTTCTTCCGGGGCGTATTGTCCAGTGATGGCTGTCTTTGACAATGAGGAAGTGGGAAGCAGTACCATGCAGGGAGCAGATTCCACATTTCTGGCTGATGTACTGATTCGGATAAAGGAGAGCATGAACTTATCAGAAAGCATTTACAGACAAAAATTAGCCGGAAGCTTTATGCTTTCTGCAGATAATGCCCATGGAGTACATCCGAATCATCCGGAGAAAGCAGATCCCACCAATAAACCGGTACTAAATGGTGGTGTTGTACTGAAATTCCAGGCAAATCAGAGATACACCACAGATGGAGCAAGTGCTGCCTATGTGAAAGAGCTTTGCGAAAGAAATCAGATTCCTTATCAGACCTATTCCAATCATTCGGATATCACAGGGGGAAGCACCCTGGGGAACATTGCTATCAGACATTTGTCCATTCCGGCGGCAGATATTGGAAATGCCCAGCTGGCGATGCATTCTGCATATGAGACAGCAGGAGAAAAGGATTTTGGATATATGATGAAGCTTATGAAAGTGTTTTATAACTAAAAGACTTTCTTGATTAAAAACTATGAAATTTTTGGATGATAGTTCACAAAGATTTCATAGTTTTTTTATTGACGGATGATGTTATGTATGTAAAATATAATAACTGAATAGTTCAAAAATGAACATTCTAAAAAGGAACTGTCAGAGGGCGGAAGAATGAACGATATGGAAGCAGTGGGGTTTGAAATCAAAAGAATGGATAACCTTTTGAAAAGAAGAATTAATGTCATGGTAAAAAAGAAAGGGATAGACGAGATTACCATGATGCACAGCTTTATTATTCATTATATATATGATAATAGGGAGCGGGATATTTACCAAAAGGATATTGAAAAGGTATTTCACATGAATCGTTCTACTATCACAAATATGGTTAAATATCTGGAGGAACAGGGATATATTACCAGAAGGCAGGTGCCTTCAGATGCCCGATTGAAGAAACTGGGGCTAACGGAAAAAGGGGAGAGGCTTCATCAGATAATCGGTGAAGCGATTCATGAAACCGAAAAGAAAATGCAGAATGCATTGACAACTCAGGAAAAAGAACAATTTATCAGGTTAAGTCATAAAATAAGAAGTCAGCTTGAAGTGATGGAATAGTAGGAGGTTTTGTATGATAAAAACAATTCTGGCGCAGGTAAAACAGTATAAAAGAGCGTCCATTCTGACCCCCATGTTTATGGTTCTGGAAGTCGTTGTAGATATATTGATTCCAAGGACCATGGCGCTTCTGATAGACCGGGGGATTCAGATGAAGAATGCTCAGAATATTGCTTTGTATGGTGGGTGCATGGTTATTCTGGCAGTTCTGGGTCTTTTGTTTGGTGTACTTGCCGGGAAATATGCTGCTTATGCATCTTCCGGAGTGGCGTGTAATGTCAGAGAGGCTATGTATGCAAATATTCAGAAATTTTCATTCTCTAATATCGACAAGTTCAGTACGGCAAGTCTGGTAACCAGACTGACAACCGATGTGACAAACCTGCAGAACGCTTATCAGATGGTAATCCGGATCTGCTTTCGTGCACCATGTACTTTGATTTTTGCAATGATTATGACCGTGATAATCAGTCCGAAGCTGAGTATGATATTTCTTGTTGCAGTGGGTGCCATGGTTATTATTTTGGGAATTATCATTTATCTTGCCATGGGAAGATTCCGGGCAGTTTTTGAAAAATATGATGATTTAAATGCCAGTGTCCAGGAAAATGTATCAGCAATTCGTGTAGTAAAAGCTTTTGTCCGGGAGGATTATGAAAATACCAAATTTACAAAAGCAGCAGGTAATATCTATAAAATGTTTGTACGTGCAGAAAGGATAGTATCTATCAATGCGCCGGTTATGAATGCAGCAGTTTATGGATGTATGCTTGCTCTTTCCTGGTTCGCGGCGAGTATGATCTCAGCAGGGGATCTGACCACCGGTGAACTTACAAGCCTGTTTTCTTATGTTATGAATATTCTGATGAGCTTAATGATGCTTTCCATGATATTTGTTATGCTCACCATGTCTGTGGCCAGCATACGACGTATCAGTGAAGTCATCAATGAAAAACCGGATCTGGTAAGTCCGGAACATGCAGATTTTGAAGTACCGGATGGAAGTGTGGATTTTGAACATGTAAGTTTTGCTTACCGGAAAGGCTCCGGCCAGGCGGTATTAGAGGATATTAATCTGCACATAAATGCAGGGGAAACCATTGGAATTATCGGTGGAACAGGTTCCTCAAAGTCCAGCCTGGTAAACCTGATCAGCCGTTTGTATGATGTTACAGAAGGCTGTGTGAAAGTAGGTGGAAAGGATGTCCGTCGGTATGACCTGGAGACACTGCGAAATGAGGTGTCCGTTGTCCTTCAGAAAAATGTCCTGTTCTCCGGAACGATTTTAGAAAACCTGCGGTGGGGGGATCCGGATGCCACAGAAGAAGAGTGCAGACGTGCCTGTGAGCTGGCCTGTGCAGATGAATTTATAAAAGGATTCCCGGAAGGATATGAGACCTATATCGAACAGGGAGGCACCAATGTATCCGGTGGACAAAAACAAAGACTCTGTATAGCAAGAGCACTTCTGAAAAAACCGAAGATTTTGATCTTAGATGATTCCACTTCTGCAGTGGACACTGCTACCGATGCAAAAATCCGAAAAGCATTCCGGGAAGAAATACCGGGTACCACCAAATTTATTATTTCGCAACGTATCTCCAGTGTGCAGGATGCAGATCGAATCATTGTTCTCGACAATGGTAAAATAAGTGGTTTTGATACGCACGAAAACCTGCTTCAAAATAACCATATTTATCAGGAAGTATATGAAGGACAGATGCAGGGTGGAGGAGACTTTGATCAAAAAGGAGGTGGAACGGATGGCTTCTGAAAAGGTAAGGGTAGTGAAAGGTCCTGGCCCCCACAATAATATGCAGGGCCCAAGACCGAAGATAGAAAATCAAAGAGAAATTTTTAAAAGACTGGCCTCGATCATTATGAAACGATATGGAGTGGCTGTGGTTATTGTGATCTTATGTATTCTCGGAGCAGCAGTTGCCTCTTCGCTGGGGACCCTGTTTATTCAGAGTCTCATAGATGATTATATTACGCCCCTGATCGGAGTGAAAAATCCGGATTTCGGACCACTGAAATCAGCGCTCTTCTGTATGGCAGCAATTTACGCTTTCGGGGTACTATGCTCTTTTGTCCAAAGCCAGATTATGGTAAGAGTCAGCCAGGGTACCATGCATGACATTCGTGTCAGGTTATTTACCCACATGGAGTCTTTGCCTATTAAATATTTTGATACTCATGCTCATGGCGATATTATGTCAGTATATACCAATGATGTGGATACACTCCGTCAAATGATTGGTACCAGTATGACACAGGTTCTAAACAGTGTATTTACCCTGATAACTGTGCTTATCAGTATGATATACTTAAGCGTTCCGCTGACTGTCCTTTCCCTTCTGATGGTGGGATTAATTTTGCTCATATCAGGGAAAGTGGTCAAAAAGTCCGGCAGCTATTTTATGAAACAACAGCAGGATTTGGGTGCAGTAAACGGATATATCGAGGAAATGATGAGTGGGCAGAAAGTAGTTAAGGTGTTCTGTCACGAAGAAGCAAGTCTGCAGGGATTTAAAGAACTGAATGAACAGCTCAGGGACAGTGCAAATAATGCCAATAAATTTGCCAATATTTTAATGCCTCTTACCGGACAGATGGGAAACATCAGTTATGTCATATGTGCCATTATAGGAGCTCTTTTTGCCATCAAAGGCTTTGGTGGTATTACCATTGGTGTTTTGGTATCTTTTCTCACCTTAAGCAAAAACTTTAATATGCCCATAGCGCAGGTGAGTCAGCAGCTGAATTCGGTGATTATGGCACTTGCCGGCGCTGACCGTGTGTTCAAGCTGATGGATGAAGAACCGGAAGTGGATGAAGGATATGTTACACTGGTCCATGCAAAAAAAGATGAGAATGGCAATATTATAGAGTGTAAAGAGCGAACCGGAATGTGGGCCTGGAAACATCCCCATCAGGCAGATGGCAGTGTCAGCTATACAGAGCTGACCGGAGATGTGGTATTCGATGATGTAGATTTTGGATATACAGATGAAAAGATTGTACTTCACAATGTGAAAATGTTTGCTACACCGGGACAGAAGATTGCTTTTGTAGGAAGTACCGGCGCCGGTAAGACCACCATTACCAATCTGATCAATCGATTTTATGATATTCAGGATGGAAAAATCCGCTATGATGGAATCAATATCAATAAGATTAAAAAAGCAGACCTCAGAAGATCTCTTGGAATTGTGTTGCAGGATACTCATTTATTTACCGGAACGGTTATGGAAAACATTCGGTATGGAAAACTGGACGCCACGGATGAGGAATGTATTGCGGCAGCAAAGCTGGCCAATGCCCATGGATTTATCACAAGACTGCCGGAAGGATATGAGACCATGCTGACAGGAGATGGAGCGAATCTTTCCCAGGGACAAAGACAGCTCTTGGCCATTGCCAGAGCAGCAGTGGCGGACCCACCTGTACTGATTCTGGATGAGGCAACCTCCAGCATTGATACCAGAACAGAAATGCTGGTACAACAGGGAATGGACTCTCTGATGAAAGGACGAACCACATTTGTCATAGCCCATCGTCTCAGTACAGTAAAGAATAGTGATTGCATTATGGTACTGGAAAACGGTAGTATTATAGAAAGAGGGACACATAAGCAGCTCCTTGAAGAAAAAGGGAAATACTATCAGCTTTATACCGGGAGAACCTAATGGAAGAAAACAAAGTTTATAGACAGGTGCTTGCCTATATAGAAGAAGGAATAAAAAACGGAAGCATAACGGTGGGGAAGCGTCTGCCTACGGAGAGAGAAATTGCAGGTGCATTGCATGTGAGCCGGGCTTCTGTCAGAGAAGCCTTTTGCATTCTGGATGATATGGGAATCATAGAATGTGTAAGAGGTTCCGGCAATTTTTTGACCGGCATGTCAGAAAAAGGCTATGCCAGATTACTTCACATGGACATTCAGATGGGTATGGTTTCGAGAAAAGAGGCCAATCATATCAGAGCGATCATGGAGAAAGATGCCTTTTCGCAGATTATGGACCGTCAGATTGAAATCGATCTGGATCAAATGAAGGCGCTGCTGGAGCAGATGAATATCTTCTATATTCCGGAATCCCTGGAGGCAATTAAAAGCTTTCATCATTCTATTTTTCAATGGGGAGGAAGCTCTCTGGAAAATAAAATAAATCAGGCGGTGTCGGAAAATAGTGATGCGCTGATCTGTGAAAAACTGGAGACTTTAAAGGAAAAGGAGAAAAGGCAGATCAATATCTGCCACAATATGATCTTCCAGGCGCTGGAAAGAAGAGATAAAACACTGGGAACAGAAGCCATAGAACTTCTTTATCAGGTGCTGGATGAAGTCTTATAGATTCGAATATAATAAGATAATATGGTGTGAAAAGATAATAAAAAGGATGCTTCTATCAGGGTTCAAACTTAACCCGATGGAAAAGCATCCTTATTTTGTACCAAATATTATCATGCAGATTATATTATACCTCTGCCAGCTGGCTTTGAAGAAGAGCTAAATCCTTTCCGGATAAATGGTCCAGAATGGTTTTCTGGATTCTTTCCTGAACCAGAGTGGCCACATCCTGTGAATTCATATGTTTATAATCCTCAAAGAACAGAGGCTTTAAAAAGTGTACCTGGGTATCAATGCGCTTTAAACTATTTCCTTCAAAGGCTTTGTAAGAATCGATGATAGCTACCGGCACGATGGGAGCCTTTGCTTTCATGGCACATTTAAAGGAACCACCCTTAAAGGTACAAACCTTATTGTGATTTTTTTCGTAGCCACCTTCCGGAAAGATCAGAAATCTTTTTCCGTCTTCCGCAATTTCACGGGTGATTTCTTTCATGATCTTAAGACCCTGGCGGACATCATCGAGAACAAGACGTTTGCTTTCCAGCAGATCCAGAAACTGTGCAACTAAGATCGTGTGGGAACGGGCTTCATCCATAACCAGGCTTAAAGGCTTTTCGTGGGAATCGATGATACCCAGGGCATCATATTTTCCCTGATGGTTGGCAAAAAGTGCATATCCCCCTTTTTTCGGAAGATTTTCCTGCCCGTAGGCTTTGGTATGGATCTTTCCGGTCCGCTGCATATGATGAACAACTTCTTTGCCCAGTGCGTATCTCTCTTCCAGAGAGTATCTGGCCGGCCGGTTCGCTTTATACCTCATCATGGGAATGAAATAAACGGCTCTCCAAAGATTTATGATAATGACATAAAAAAAACGTAACATATTCTTTTCAAATCCCTTCTAATGTCTCAGTATAAAGAAAAATAAGGAATTTGTAAAGTTTTGCACCGGAAAGTAAAGGTATGGTAATGGAAAAAAGAAGGTGATCCATCGGGAAAAAACGATGGGTTTTGATATACAATGCATCATAAATAGGATATGATGTAAAGGAAAAGAAAAGGGAAATTTTTGTAGAAAAGGTTAGTCATGAAAAATTTGAAAGCACCAAAATGGTTATATTATATATTTGTTTTTGTACTTGTAATTTTTGCAGCATATTATATGAAGGGATTGGAGACACAGCGTTATAACCAGACCCGGCTGCTGAGTCTGGATGGAATGTTTCCCACCGATTCCCATAAAACATATCAGCAGCAGCTGATACCGGCAGAGGACGAGCTTTTAGGTTTTTCCCTGCAGTTCTATACCCGGGATACCATATGTAAAGATCAGGTGCACATTCAGCTGATCGATGAAAAGGATCAGAGGGTTATTCAGAGCTGGGATCGGGGAACCGAAGAATTTCAATCGGATATGCCGGAGATCTTCCTGTTGGATGAAAAACTGACGGGGGTGTCGGGTGAGACGTACCTTCTGGATATGGTTGTGGAGACCGGAGACAGCGAAAAGCATGTCAGTGTCTGTACTTCCCTTAAGGATCAGCCGGGAGGAGAGCTTTTCGGAACCTTTACTGCCAATGACAAGATACAGGAGGATCAGGTTCTGAAGATGACGCTTTGTACCCCAAAACTGGGGAACCGGCATATTTTTATGGCGCTTGCAGTTCTGCTTCTGTTCTGTCTGGTCAGTATATTTGTTACAAAGCTTGCACCGGAGAAGGTACTGCTCCTGGTTCTGGCAGTCATTGGAACCGGATATTTTATCGCGATTCCGATGCTTCAGGTTCCGGATGAAAGTGGACATTATTATAGAAGCTTTGAGATTTCCCAGGGGGATCTTTTAACTCCTAAAAGCTATGTGGGAGATGGGCTGTCTACCCTGCCTGCCGGGCTCATTCCGGAAGATATGGTGAGCCTGAAGGGTATCGATTATGAAATGATACGGAATAACCTGGATTGGGAAATGGCGCCAAGAGCAAAATCCATTTACTCCAATCCCACACAGGCACTGTATTCACCGGTAAGCTATCTACCACAGGCGCTGGGCTGCCTGGTGGGAAGGCTGCTTACCCGCCGAACCGTAATGGTATTTTATCTTGCCCGTTTTTTCAATTTCCTGGCATGTGGCCTGTTATGTTATTATGCAGTGAAATGGATTCCTTTTGGAAAGCGGTTTCTGCTGCTGGCATGCTGTATGCCCATGTATTTACAGCAGATGGTGTCTCTTTCCAGTGATGCTTTTATCAATGCGGCGGCATTTTTCCTGTTGGCCCAGATTTTAAAGATCATGAAGAATGAGGGAATGGCTGGGAAAAAGGAGCGGCTGCTTCTGGGAATCAGCTGTGCGCTGGTAGCACTTTGTAAGGTGGTCTACCTGCCATTATGTTTTATGGTGCTTTTGATTCCGGCGGAGAAACTCTGGGAAGGAAAAAAAGGAAAATGGTATAAAATCGGACTTTGCGTGGGAAGTACCGTGCTGAATCTGGGCTGGATGCTGATTGCATTTGGATATATGATAGAGTTCCGTGCAGGCGTGGACAGCCCGGCACAGGTGAAATATATTTTGACCCATCCGATATCTTACCTGCTGGTGGTGACCAGAACCTGCGGAGATAAGCTGGTGGACTGGCTTGGTACCATGGTGGGAGCCAAAATGTGTGTACTAAACGTATACACCAGCCTGTTGTTTGTTCTGTTGTATCTGATCGTTCTGGGTATGGAAATGATCATACTGGATGAAAAGGAAGAAAACTTCCTGAAAACCAGCCATAGAGTCTGGAGCATTGTCCTGTTCTTTCTGCTGTTTGGAATCACACTGACGACCCTTTATGTACAATGGACAGCACTCCAAAGCCCCATGATCGAGGGATTTCAGGGACGTTATCTGATTCCGCTACTGCCGCTTTTGGCCATGGGACTGAAAAAAATACGGGTACCGGCAAAGAGTGAGCTGATCTTGAAATATCAGATGGGGTTAGTGATCGCAACAAATATCTGTGCGCTGTACAGTATTTTTACGTATTATTAAGCATCCGGGGCTACGCCGGAAATCCGGAATATCTGTAAAAGAAAGGAGCCGGGAGTTATGTATCAATATATCATGGTTTTTCAGATCATCTGTATCCTGCTGACAGGGGGATTTTTATACGTATTATGCGAATCGGAAGCATTAAAGAATAAAAAATACCGGGCATCTCTGATCGGAACCATGATTGGCTTTTTCCTGATGCAAAGCGGATATGGCGTTTTTTTGCAGGCAGTTACATTAGAAGGACTGCAGATGGGGGAAATGATCTGCCGGATCGGCAAAATCCTGGTGGTTCTGTTCTGGATCATGACCTGTGGCTTTCTGTGTGGAGAATGGAAAAAAACTGCACAGAGTTTTTTATGGGTCATTGCCTTATCCGAAGCAGCTTTTGTATATTTTGTGCCACTTAGAAGAATGGTTCGTAAGCGTGACAGTATGCTCCAGAATCAGTATTTTTATTATATAGAAGGGGAGTACTCCTGGATTTTCAGGTTGGGAGTAATACTGCTGACAGCGGGCCTTCTGTTTTCCGTATTTCTGATAGGCAAGCAGATGAAAAAAGGAATGCCGAAAAGTACAGGACTGCTTTTGATAATCGGAACGCTTATGCCGCTGATTGCAGCATATATACCGCAAAGTATCAGCCACTTTTATGACCTGACGATACCGGCAGGCATGCTTGCAGAGATACTACTTTTCAAAATAGTATTATGCAATTTGCAGAAAATAGAGTAGAATAGTTACAGTGTGAAAATCACAGGAGCACTATTAGCGAGAAAGTCACAGGAAAAATTTAAAAAGAATCACAGGAAAGGGACTCGCAGGAAAAGAACAGGTGCTCAGAAACGGAGATAAAATGATTGTAGAAAAGTACAAAAACATGTTAGGTGCCAAATCAGTTATTCGTACCCTTTCGGAATTTGCCACAGAGAGAGGAAAAGAGATAGGATACGAGAACGTATTTGATTATAGTCTGGGAAATCCTTCTGTTCCCACTGCCCAGGAATTTACAGATGTGGTGATAAAGCTGATGCAGGAAAAAAATCCAATGGAACTTCATGGATACAGCCCAAGCCTTGGTATTCCTTCTGTAAAAGCGAAAATAGCTACATCTTTGGAAAAAAGATTCGGGCTTCCCTATAAAGCAGAGCATATTTTCCCGACCAGTGGTGCTGCAGGTGCCATCGCCCATGCAGTCCGCTGTGTTGCCCAGGAGGGGGACGAGGTGCTTACCTTTGCACCCTATTTTCCGGAATACGGACCTTACGTAAATATGACCGGAGCAAAGCTTAAAGTAGTACCTGCCAATACCACAGATTTTCAGATCAATTTTGAAGCCTTTGAAGAGATGCTTACCGAAAAGGTGGCAGCTGTACTGATCAACACACCGAATAATCCATCCGGTATTGTATATTCAGAAGCTACCATACAGAAACTGGCAGAGACGCTGGAAGAAAAATCAAAACAGTACGGGCACACGATTTATCTGATATCAGATGAACCTTACAGAGAAATCATTTTTGCCGGTGTAGAAGCACCTTATGTGGCAGCTTATTATGCCAATACACTGACCTGTTATTCCTTCTCCAAATCACTCTCTCTGCCGGGAGAACGTATCGGATATGTGGCGGTCTGTCCGAACTGTCCGGATGCAGAGCTGCTGGTCAATATGTGTGGACAGATATCCCGTGGAATCGGACATAACTGCCCGTCTTCTCTGATGCAGCTGGCAGTGGCGGAAGTAATTGATAAAACCTCTGATCTGTCTGTTTATGAAACCAATATGAATCTGATTTATGACGAACTGATCCGCTTGGGATTTTCCTGTGTAAAACCAGGGGGAACCTTTTACATTTTCCCCAAGGCACTGGAAGAGGATGCAACGGTCTTCTGCCAGAAAGCGACTAAGTACGATCTGATCCTGGTTCCCAGTGACAGCTTTGGATGCCCGGGGTATTTCCGTATGGCATATTGTATTGATACGGAAAAAGTAGAAAGGTCTCTGGCCGCTCTTCGGAGGTTTGTAGAGAATGAGTATCCAAACAGATAACATTTCGATGATGAAAAAAGAAAAGGACAGAGAATCTGCTTCCCTGTCCTATCTCATTTTATTCCTGTTGATTTTTGGCCTGCACTTGGTGGCAAAAGAAGGACAGCAGGATGATAGCTGGTTTGCTATGGTGTCAGCAGATTACACGTTGGGTGGTTTTCTGCTGTATCGCTATCAGCTTTGGACTTCAAGGCTTTTGATTGAAGGGGCACTGGTGCTGCTTGCCAGTCATTCCTTCTGGATCTGGCGTCTGCTGGATTCCCTGGTGATGTTGCTTGGTATTTATGCCATGACAGAACTGTGTGGACTGAAGAAGAATAGGAAGTCATTGGGGCTGCTTTTCTTCCTGTGTCTGCTTATTCCAATGGAAATACTGCGTTCTGCAGGCTGGATTGCAACTTCTTTAAACTATTTATGGCCATGTTGCCTGGGCGTGTATGGCCTGCTTCCCATCAAACGATTTTGGGAAGAGAAAACATTTCGGACCTGGGAATATGTAACGTTTACAGCAGCCATCATTTTTTCGGCTAATATGGAGCAGACAGTTGCATTGTTATTGGGCTTCTATGGATTGTTTGTGGTGGCATATATATATAGAAAGAAATGGATACAAAAGGAAAGCAAAATAGCTTTGCCGGGATATGCTGTGGTGATTTTAGTTCTTTTGATAGCTTCCATTGTCTTTGTTATGACATGTCCGGGAAATGCCAATAGAAGCTTAGAAGAAACGATGACATGGTTCCCGCAATATCTGGATTATGGGCTGGGAGATAAACTGGCAATCGGATATCTCTCTACCATGAGCTATTATGTGGCAGGGCTTCACAGTCAGATGATTTTACTTGCCTTTGCAACGGTGCTGATGATGGCCCTTTGGGAACAGAAGAAAAAAGTGGGTGGTATCATAGCAGGGATGACCTGTACAGCGCTTTTCTTGCTAGGGCCGGTGGTTAGGGAAACATTTCTGATCCAGATCTTTGGAAATTACCGGGGCTATTATGAACTGTTGGGAAATGAGTATCTTTCCAAGCATGATTTATGTCCTCATACATCGGGCCTGGTTTTCCTGGAAGGATTCCTTTTTGCAGTGTTATTAGCGGTTCTTGTATGGGAACTATATTGCTTGTATGGAAAAACCGGTAAGATGGCGATTTGCGGCATTGCCCTGTTGGCAGGATTACTGTCCAGACTGATGGTGGGATTTTCGCCCACGGTATATGCCTCCGGATATCGCACAACGATGTTTTTAACCGTGATTTTGATTATGATATCGGCACGTATCATTGCGGATATGCAGGAGCGAAAATATAAAATAGGAAGTCTGCTTGCAGTGGCAGGAATTCTGGCACTTACACTGTTCTTAAAAATAGGATAGGCAAGTCAGATAAAAATAAGTCAATAAGGAGTTTTTGGATGTTAGATATTTTAAAAGCAATGTTATTTGGTTTGGTGGAAGGGATTACAGAATGGCTGCCTATCAGCAGTACCGGACATATGATTCTTTTGGAAGAGTTTGTCAAAATGGATGTCACCAAAGAATTCTGGAATCTGTTTCTTGTGGTGATACAGTTGGGTGCCATTGCAGCGGTAGTACTTCTTTTCTGGGAAAAGATCTGGCCCTTTGGAAGAAAGAAAAAAAGCGGAACCTTCTATATTAAAATGGATATTATGGAAATGTGGTTTAAAATACTGGTGGCCTGCGTGCCGGCAGCTATTGTGGGTGTCCTGTTTGATGATCAGCTGGATGCGCTGTTTTATAACAGCTGGTGCGTAGCACTGGCCCTGATCGTATTCGGTATTGCATTTATTGTCATTGAAAACAGAAATAAAAAGAGTACACCTTCGATCAACAAGCTTTCGGAAATCACCTTTCAGACAGCAGCGTTGATCGGTGTGTTTCAGCTGATCGCAGCCATTTTCCCCGGCACCTCCCGTTCCGGAGCAACAATCGTTGGCGCACTGCTGATCGGCGTGTCCAGAACAGTGGCTGCGGAATTTACCTTTTTCCTTGCGATTCCGGTGATGTTCGGCGCCAGTCTGCTGAAAATCGTAAAATTTGGATTTGCGTTTACCGGGATGGAACTGGCTATTCTGCTGGTAGGCATGATTGTGGCCTTTCTGGTATCCATTCTTGTGATCCGTTTCCTGATGGGATATATTAAAAAGCATGATTTCAAAGTGTTCGGATGGTATCGTATCGTATTAGGTATTCTTGTTCTGGCTTATTTTGCACTGGTATAATATGTTTTAGGCGGGAGAAGATAAGGAACATAGGAAAAGTGCTGATTTTTTTGCGGAAAAGGTGAATCTGGTAGAACTTTTTGCTGAAAAAAACGCGGTGGATAAATCTTTGTTGGAAGAAATGTGGAAAACATGGACTCACGAACCGTTTTGTGTAGGAGTTCTACACAAAAATTACTTTGAAAGGAAAAAAAGGCAGAGAGACCAGGATTTGACAGAAAAAATCAGCTAATATAGACTTATAGTATACACAATGACATCATGGAACAGCAGATTTGTAGTTTAACATATTCAGTTTTGTGCCCCTTGCAGGGTGAAAAGGAGGATTATTATGGAAACAAAGAAAACAATAGCAAAAGAAGCAACAAAGAAGGTTGCTGCGAAAACAGCAGCAGTAAAAGATGCAGTTAAGGATGTAGTAAAGGAAGCACCAAAGGCAGCAGAGAAAGTAGTGAAAGAAGCTCCTAAAGCAGCAGAAAAGGTAGTAAAAGAAGCACCAAAGGCAGCAGAAAAAGTGGTTAAGGAAGCTCCTAAAAAAGTAGCAAAAGCTGCAAAGACTGTAAAGAAAGAAACAGAAAAAGCTACAAAAACTGTAAAAGCAGCTGCTAAGAAAGCAGTAGAAAAGGAACAGGAAAAAGTAAGCATCAGCATTCAGTTCGCAGGAAAGTCCTATACAACAGAAGAACTGGTAGCTATTGCAAAGGACGTATGGAAATACGACCTGAATCAGAAAGAAGCTGATTTTAAGACAGTTGATCTGTATGTTAAACCGGAAGAACATAAGGCTTATTATGTGATCAACAGTAAGTTCACAGGAAGCTTCTTTATCTAAGAAAAACAGAATATATAAAAAACAAAAAGGACTGTCGCTTTCACGAATGAAAATTTCGGAAGCGGCAGTTTTGTTTTTTATAATTTTTTTATAAATAATTTTTTTCATGTTGTTGACATTAATAGAAGCAAGTGCTATTTTATGTATGAAGATGTTAGCACTCCATTTAGTTGAGTGCTAACAAAGAAATTTTTAACCGGGAATAAGGTGAGGAAGAAAGGGAGGATAACAGATGGAACTTGATGAACGGAAAATGAAGATACTCAAGGCAGTTATCCGTACCTATCTGGAGACCGGAGAACCGGTGGGAAGCAGAACGATTTCAAAATATACGGATTTAAACCTGAGTTCAGCAACCATCCGTAATGAAATGGCTGATCTGGAAGAAATGGGTTACATTTTACAGCCTCATACTTCTGCAGGACGTATTCCTTCCGATAAAGGATATCGGTTATATGTGGATGATATGATGCGGGAGAAAGAGAAAGAAGTAGAAGAGATGAAAGAGATGCTTCTTGAAAAAGAAGATAAAATGGATCATCTCCTGAAACAGGTTGCGAAGGTGCTGGCAAACAATACAAATTATGCAACCATGATTTCTGCTCCGGCTGTCCATCATAATAAACTAAAATTCATTCAGCTTTCCAGAGTGGATGAAAAGCAGCTTCTGGCGGTCATTGTTGTGGAAGGCAATATGATCCGCAATAACATCTTACATGTGGATGAGGCTTTGGATGATGAAACGCTTCTGAAACTGAACATGCTACTCAATACCAGCTTAAATGGTCTTTCCATCGGAGAGATCAATCTGGGAATGATCGCAAACATGAAGCAGAAGGCAGGCATTCACAGTCAGATCATCAGTGATGTAATTGATGCGGTGGCAGAAGCTATCCGGGCAGACGAAGACCTGGAGATTTATACAAGCGGAGCAAATAATATCTTCAAATATCCCGAATTATCGGATGGAAATAAAGCCAGCGAAATCATTTCCGCTTTTGAAGAAAAGCGTCAGCTTACGGAACTGGTACAGGAAACCCTGTCCGATGAAAAGAATACAGGAATTCAGGTTTACATCGGCGAAGAAACGCCAATGAGTACCATGAAGGACTGCAGCGTGGTAACAGCCACTTATGAATTGGGTTCCGGAATGAAGGGTACTATAGGTGTTATCGGACCAAAGCGTATGGACTACGAAAAGGTTGTGGATGCACTGAAAAATCTGAAACATCAGATGGATAAATTATATGAGGAATAGAAAGGGTGATGAGCGTGTCTGAACAGCAGAATCATACAGAGATAGACGAAATGTTGGAAAACAGCGAAGCAGTTTCGGAAGAAACACTATCCGAAGAAACTGTGGAGAAAGTATCCGAAGGAACTTCGGAAGAAACAAAGACCTCGGCAGAGGAAAGCAAAGAAGAAACCATTCAGGAAGAGGCCTGCGAATCTGCAGATGAAGGGGCTGAAACAGAAGAAGAGGCTAAAGCAGAAGAAAAAGCGGAAGCGGAAGATGCGGAGGAAGCCGATAAGGATGGCAAATCCAAAAAGGGATTTAAGAAAAAATCCAAAGAAGATAAAAAGGTAGAAGCGCTGCAGGAAAAAGTAACAGACCTGGAAGACCGGGTAAAACGTCAGATGGCAGAATTTGAAAACTTCCGGAAACGTTCCGAAAAAGAAAAAGCAGCCATGTTTGAAACAGGTGCAAAAAGTGTGATTGAAAAGATTTTACCTGTTGTAGATAATTTTGAAAGAGGTTTGGCAACCATTCCGGAAGAGGAAAAGGGAAATGCTTTTGCAGAAGGAATGCAGCTGATCTACAAACAGCTTCAGACAGAACTTGAAAATCTGGGTGTAACACCCATTGAAGCGGTTGGAAAAGAATTTGATCCTAACTTCCATAATGCAGTGATGCAGATGGAGAGTGAAGAATATGAATCCGGATATGTGGTTCAGGAAATGCTGAAAGGTTACATGTATCGGGATACAGTGGTAAGACACAGCATGGTAGCTGTGGTACCGTAAGTGACACGTTAATAAAGATTTTTTAAAATAGGAGGCTTCATTATGAGCAAGATTATTGGTATCGACTTAGGAACAACAAACAGTTGTGTAGCAGTTATGGAAGGTGGAAAACCTACTGTTATCGCAAATACAGAAGGCGCAAGAACAACACCATCTGTTGTTGCGTTTACAAAAACAGGTGAAAGATTAGTTGGTGAACCTGCAAAACGTCAGGCAGTTACCAATGCAGAAAAAACAGTTATCTCCATTAAAAGAGATATGGGTACAGACAAGAAGAGAACCATTGATGACAAGAAATATTCTCCACAGGAAATTTCCGCAATGATTCTTCAGAAACTGAAAGCAGATGCAGAAAGCTATCTGGGTGAAAAAGTAACAGAAGCTGTTATCACAGTTCCTGCATATTTCAACGATGCTCAGCGTCAGGCTACAAAGGATGCAGGTAAGATCGCAGGTCTTGATGTAAAACGTATCATCAACGAGCCTACAGCAGCAGCTCTTGCATATGGTCTTGATAATGAAAATGAACAGAAGATCATGGTATACGACTTAGGCGGTGGTACATTTGATGTTTCCATTATCGAAATCGGTGATGGTGTTATTGAAGTTCTTTCCACAAACGGTGATACTCACTTAGGTGGTGATGACTTTGACCAGGCTGTTACAGATTACATGATCAGAGAATTCAAGGCAGCAGAAGGTGTAGATCTTTCTACCGATAAGATGGCTCTTCAGAGATTAAAAGAAGCAGCAGAAAAAGCAAAGAAAGAATTATCTTCCGCTACAACAACCAATATTAACTTACCATTCATCACAGCTACTGCAGAAGGTCCAAAACACTTTGACATGAACCTGACCAGAGCAAAATTTGATGAACTTACACATGATTTAGTAGAAAGAACAGCTATTCCTGTTCAGAACGCTATGAAAGATGCCGGTCTGACCAATGCAGATCTGTCCAAGGTACTGCTGGTTGGTGGTTCCACACGTATTCCGGCTGTACAGGATAAAGTAAGACAGTTAACCGGCAAAGAGCCTAATAAATCCCTGAACCCGGATGAATGTGTTGCAATCGGTGCTTCTATCCAGGGTGGTAAACTTGCCGGCGATGCAGGTGCAGGCGATATCCTTCTTCTGGATGTAACTCCACTTTCCCTGTCTATTGAAACCATGGGTGGTGTTGCTACAAAACTGATCGAAAGAAATACAACGATCCCTACCAAGAAGAGTCAGGTATTCTCTACTGCAGCAGATAACCAGACAGCAGTAGATATCAACGTATTACAGGGTGAAAGACAGTTTGCGAAAGATAATAAATCTCTTGGACAGTTCAGACTGGATGGTATCCCACCGGCAATGAGAGGTGTTCCACAGATCGAAGTTACTTTCGATATCGATGCAAACGGTATCGTAAACGTATCTGCAAAAGATCTGGGCACAGGAAAAGAGCAGCATATTACCATTACAGCAGGCTCTAATATGTCTGATGCAGATATCGAAAAGGCAGTAAAAGAAGCTGCAGAATTCGAAGCACAGGATAAGAAGAGAAAAGAAGCGATTGATGCAAGAAACGATGCAGATGCATTTGTATTCCAGACAGAAAAAGCTTTAAATGAAGTAGGCGATAAGATTGATGCTTCCCAGAAAGCTACTGTAGAAGATGATATCAAAGCAGTAAAAGATATTCTGGACAGAACAAAAGATCAGGAAATGTCTGACAGCGATCTGGATGCACTGAAAGCAGCAAAAGAAAAACTGACCAATGATGCGCAGGCACTGTTCACAAAGATGTATGAAAATATGCAGGCAGCTCAGGGCGGCCAGGGAGCAGGTCCAGACATGAGCGGATTTACAGGTGCACAGAATGCAGGTGCACAGAATGCAGGTGCAGGTCAGCCGGAAGATGATATTATTGATGGAGATTTCCGTGAAGTGTAAAAGGCGTAACATAAGCGTCATCCATCATAAAATGACGTAGTATAAACGTCATCCATCTTAGGAAGTAATGAAAGGAAAGCTATGGCAGAGCAGAAAAGAGATTATTATGAAGTGCTGGGTGTAGATAAAAACGCCGATGATGCAGCACTGAAAAAAGCATACAGGGTTCTTGCCAAAAAATACCACCCAGATGCAAATCCGGGAGATACAGAAGCAGAAAAGAAGTTTAAAGAAGCTTCTGAAGCATATGCGGTACTGAGCGATCCGGAAAAGAGAAGACAGTATGACCAATATGGTCATGCTGCCTTTGATGGTGCTGGCGGTGCCGGATTCTCGGATTTTGATTTCAATGATATTTTTAGTGCTTTTGGCTTTGGTGACATATTTGGTGGCGGAAGAGGCTTTGGAAGAGCAAATAATGGTCCTATGAAAGGTGCCAATATTCGTAAATCCATTAGTATTACCTTTGAAGAAGCTGTTTTTGGATGCACAAGAGAAATTGAAATTAATGGAAAAGATGAATGTAAATCTTGTCATGGAACCGGAGCAAAGGCGGGAACAAGTCCGGAAACCTGTAAGAGATGTGGCGGTAAAGGCCAGGTAGTAATGGAATCCCAGTCCTTCTTTGGAACGGTACGTAACATCCAGACATGTCCTGAATGTCGTGGCGCAGGAAAGGTGATTAAAGAAAAATGCCCTGATTGTGCTGGAAGCGGATATGTTCCAATGAGAAAGAAATTCGCTGTAGATATTCCGGCCGGTATTGATAATGGCCAGAGCATCCGTAAAAGTGGTTTTGGTGAGCCGGGTACAAACGGTGGCCCAAGAGGGGATGTTCTGATTGAAGTAATCGTAGGACGTCATCCGATATTCCAGAGACAGAATTATGATATCTATTCTACAGTACCGATTTCCTTTGCAGTTGCTGCACTGGGCGGCGAAGTGCTGGTGGATACGGTAGATGGTAAAGTAGCCTATGAAGTAAAAGCCGGCACCCAGACCGATACCAGAGTTCGTTTGAACGGTAAGGGTGTACCTACCCTGCGGAATAAGAATGTTCGAGGTGATCACTATGTCACCTTAGTGATCCAGACACCGGATAGACTGTCTGCAGAAGCCAAAGAACTGCTTCGTAAGTTTGACGAAGTGACCGGTGACAGCTTAAATGCAGTAAGCAGAGCCGCTGGCGAGAAAGAGCAGGATGGTGGCGGAACCGGTAAAAGAAAGAAAAAGAAATTATTTTAACACGAAACAAGCAAGAATTCTCCCACCTCTATAGGTGGTGAGATGAATTGCAAAAAATCTGTTCAAAACAAGAAAAGAACATTTGTTCTATCCTTCAAAATATGATAAAATATTATAAAGCAAAGTATTTTGTCGGGGGAAATAGCATTGAACAGGGCATATAAATTCAGAATCTATCCCAATAGAGAGCAGGAAACC